>JANXZA010000234.1 GCA_025355745.1 Rhizobacter sp.
GAGCGCATCGGTGTGGCGCGCAGCTGGATCGAAATCGAGCGCGCCGACGCGGTGCTGTTCATGCACGACCTGACGCGCCTCGGCGAGCCGGGTTACGACGCCGGCGAGGCGCGCATTGCAGCCCGCCTGCCCGCCACATTAGCCGCTGCCGGCCGGCTGCTGCAGGTCTACAACAAGGCCGATGCCGCGCCCGCCCCGCCGCCGCTCGACGCACCCGCCACCGACCGCGTGCTGCTGTCGGCGCGCACCGGCTCTGGCATCCCGGCGCTGCGCGCCAGGCTGCTCGAACTGGCCGGCTGGCATGCCCAGCCCGAGGGCCTGTTCATTGCCCGCACCCGCCATGTCCTGGCCTTGCGACGCACGCGTGAGCACCTGGCCCAAGCGGTGGCGCAGGCGATGCGCGCCGACGCGGCGCTCGACCTCCTTGCCGAGGAACTGCGCCTGGCCCACGACGCACTCGGCGAGATCACCGGTGCCTTCGGCGCCGACGACCTGCTGGGCGAAATCTTCGCGCGCTTTTGCATCGGCAAGTGATTCCGTCGCAGCGCTGCGGCGCTCGCAACCCGACAGACGGAAGCCTTGTTGCGACAAAGGGCGGGAGAGCCCGGTTTCTAGGTCGGTGCGCCATGGAGGCGTGTTGATAATTGAGCGGGGCACATGGAGTGAAGGTGCCGAAGTACGGGTGACAAAGGCTTGCCGAACCTGACGGCGAGTCACAACAGGCCACAGCGCCACGAAGGAACACGATGGACATCAACGAGCTGGTGCAAGCCATCCAGACGCTGAACGCCGAAGATGCGTTTCGGGCCCGTCTGAGCCTCGAACAGTGGCGCACGGTCGCGCCTTACCTGACGCGCCACGAACTTCGCGCCGGCGATCTGCTCATCAAGCAAGGCGACGACGACCGGACCCTGTACCTCCTGGCCCAGGGCAATCTTCAGGTTTTCGTCACCGGCGGGGTGCCGGGCAGCCACCGGATCGCGATCCTGCGCACCGGCTCGGTGGTCGGCGAGCCCGGTATTTTCGGCGACGGCCCGCGCATGGCAAATGTCGAGGCGATGACGCCGTGTGTCGTCTATGCCCTGCGCGGCCCTCGGCTGGAAGAGCTGGCGCAACGCTCACCGGCGCTCGCACTCGAACTGCTGCGCAGCGCGGGGGCCGTGATGGCCGCGCGCATGCGCGCCAACCTGGCGAAGCAGACGCCGTTCAGTTAGCTGCGTGCCCGGGCCGAGCCCGCGTCAGCGCCGCCCGAGCAACCGGCTCTCCGCCAGCGCCAGCGGTTCTGGCAGCCCGGCCAGCACCAGCGTGTCGCCGCCGGCCAGCAGCAGGGCATCGTCGGGCTGGGTGACCGCACCGGCGGCGCGCCGCACCGACACCACCGTCACGCCCAGCCCCGGCAAGCCCTGCGCGCCCAGCGTGCGGCCGACATGGCTGCCGGCGACCGGCAAGGTGACGCTCAACAAGCGCGCGGTCTGCAGGTCGTCGGCGGTGTCGTCATCAGCGCCGTGGAAGTAGCCGCGCAGCAGGCCGTAGCGCGCGTCGCGCTGTTCCTGAACCACGCGGATCACGCGGCGCATCGGCACACCCACCAGCGCCAGCGCATGGCTGGCGAGCATCAGCGAGCCTTCGATGGCCTCGGGCACGACCTCGGTGGCGCCGGCCGCCTGGAGGCGTTCGATGTCGGTGTCGTCGATGGTGCGCACGATCACCGGCACGCGCGGCGCGTGGGTCTGCACCAGGCGCAGGATCTTCAGCGCCGACGGCGTGTCGTGGTAGCTCACGACCACCGCGCTGGCCCGCGCCAGGCCGGCAGCCATCAGGCTTTGCAGGCGCGCGGCGTCGCCGAACACGACACTCTGGCCGGCGGCGGCAGCCTGGCGCACGCGGTCCGGGTCGAGGTCGAGCGCCATGTACTGAATGCCCTCGCCGTCGAGCAGCCGCGCCAGGTTCTGGCCGCTGCGGCCGTAGCCGGCGATGATGACGTGGGCCTCGGTGTTGATCGAACGCTTCGCGATCGTTGTCATCGCCACCGACTGCAGCAGCCAGTCCGTCGCTGACAACCGCATCACGATGCGGTTGCTGTACATCACGATGAAAGGCGTGGCCAGCATCGACAGCACCATGCTCGCCAGCACCGGGCTTTGCAGGTGCGCCGGCAGCAGCCTCTGCTCGCTGGCCAGGGTCAGCAGCACGAAGCCGAATTCGCCCGCCTGCGCCAGGTACAAGCCAGTGCGCAGCGCCACGCCGGTGGCCGCCCCGAAGGCCTTCGCCAGCGCGGTGACAAGTGCGAACTTGAAGAGCACCGGCGCCACCGTCATCAACAACACCAGCGGCCACTCCAGCCACACGGCCTCGACACTGAGCTTCATGCCGATGGTGATGAAGAACAGGCCGAGCAGCACATCGTGGAACGGCCGGATGTCGGTCTCGACCTGGTGCTTGTATTCGGTTTCGGCGATCAACATGCCGGCCACGAACGCGCCGAGCGCGAGCGACAGCCCGGCGAGTTCGGTCAGGTAGGCCAGGCCGAGCGTCACCAGCAACAGGTTCAGGACGAACAGTTCCTCGCTCTTGCGCCGTGCGACGATCGTCAGCCACCAGCGCATCACCCGCTGGCCGCCGACCAGCAGCAGCGTCAGCACGGCCGCTGCCTTCAGCGCGGCCACCGCGAGCTCGCGCAGCAGCACTTCGGGCGATGAGCCGAGGGCGGGGATCAGCACGAGCAGCGGCACCACGGCCAGGTCCTGGAACAGCAGCACGCCCATCACGCGGCGGCCGTGTTCGCTTTCGAGTTCGAGCCGCTCGGCCATCAGCTTGACGACGATGGCGGTGCTGCTCATCGCCAGTGCGCCGCCAAGGGCG
>JANXZA010000267.1 GCA_025355745.1 Rhizobacter sp.
GTGTTGCTCTGCGTGTTGGTCTTGCCGGAGTAGCCGTGCATCGCGACCTCGGGCAGCCAGTAGGCGTTGTCGAAGTGGCACAGCGCCCGCGTCATCACCGGGCCCGACAGGTCGGCCGAGTGACCGGCGCGCGAGACCATCGTGATCTCGGCGCCGAGCAGATGGCCGGCGTCGTCGTAGCCGACCTCGTACTCGTACCAGAAGCAATGGCGCCGGCCGGTGATCAGGAAGTCGTCGTCGCGGTCCAGCCGCAGCTTGACCGGGCGCTCGAGCTTTGCCGCGGCCACGGCCGCGACGCAGGCGAAGAGGGCCGACTGCGACTCCTTGCCGCCGAAGCCGCCGCCCATGCGCCGGCACTCGACGTGCACGTCGTGCGCGTGCAGCTTCAGCGCGTGCGCGACCAGGTGCTGCATCTCGCTCGGGTGCTGCGTCGAGCAGTGCACGTGCATGCCGCCGCCTTCGGTCGGACACGCGTAACTGATCTGGCCTTCGAGGTAGAACTGTTCCTGGCCGCCGACCTCGAACGTGCCGGTGAGCCGGTGCGGCGCGTTCGCGATCGCCGTCTGCGCGCCGCCTTCGTGGGTCGCGCGGATCAGGTGCATCGGCGGCAGCACGTACTGGCCGAGCGTGTGCGCCTGCTGCGGCGTTAGGACGGGCGGCTCAGCCGTGATCGTCAACACCTCCTTCGCCTTCGCGGCGGCGCGGCGCGCGGCGTCGCGCGTTTCGGCGATGACGGCGAAGACGGGCTGGCCGAGGTAGCGAAGCTCGCCGTCGCAAAGAATCGGATCGTCGTGGACGATCGAGCCGCAGTCGTTCGGGCCGGGGATGTCGGCGGCCGACAGCACGGCCACCACGCCGGGCAGGGCGCGGATCACATCGAGCGCCATCGCGGTGAGGCGGCCCCTGGCAACGGGAGACAGGCCGAGCGCGCAGTGCAGCGTGCCGGCGAGTTCGGGGATGTCGTCGATGTAGGTCGCCTCGCCCGCCACATGCAGGTGCGCCGACTCATGCGCGCGGCTGATGCCGACGCGGGCGCCGGCTTGCAGGGCCGCCGCTTCGGCGCCGGCATCGAAGCGCGCGGCGCTGTTCTTGAGGTAGTCGGCGAAAGCGAGGTTCGGTTGCAGCCGCAATGCATCGACGGGCTTGTTCATGGCGGCTCCTCAGTTCAGCGCCAGGTCGTGCGGCAGCACGCTGAACACGCTGGTGGCCGCAGGTGGCAACGGGTTCTCTGCGCGCGTTTCGAGCCAGAAGCGTTGCAGCAGGTTCTGCGCCACTTGCAGGCGGTAGGCCGCGCTCGCCCGCATGTCGGAGAGCGGCGCGAAGTCGCGCGCCAGCGCGGCCTGTGCGGCGCACACGGTGGCCTGTGTCCAGGGCTGGCCAACGAGTGCGGCCTCGGCCTGCGCTGCGCGCTTCACGGTGGCCGCCATGCCGCCATACGCGAGCCGCACGGTCTTGATGTGATGGTCTTCGAGTTCGATCGAAAGGCCGGCGCACAGCGCCGAGATGTCGCAGTCGAAGCGCTTGCTGATCTTGTAGGCGCGCAGCTGGCGCTGCGGCCCGTTCAGCGGTGCGTTCAGCGGTCCATTCAGCGGCACGACCAGCGCCTGCACGAACTCGCCGGCTTCCATCCGGTTCGTCATGTAGCCGGTGTAGAAATCGGTCAAGGGCAGGCGCCGAACGCGCGCGCCGCAGCGCAGTTCGATCTGGGCGTCGAGCGCCATCAACACCGGCGCAGCGTCGCCGATGGGCGAGCCGTTCGCCACATTGCCGCCCATCGTGCCGGCGTTGCGGATCGGCGGCGAAGCGAAGCGCAGCCACACATCGGTGAGCGCGGGCCAGCGCTGCGCCAGCGCCCGCCACGCGGCTTCGAGCGAGGCAGCGGCGCCGATGAGCAGTTCGGTTTCACTCGCCGCAATCACCTTCATCTCGGCGACATTGCCGACGAAGACGATGTCGCCGAGCGGACGGAACTGCTTGTTGACCCACAGGCCGACGTCGGTCGAGCCGGCCAGCAATTGCGCCTGCGGCAGGCGCTCGCGCAGCGCGGCGAGCTCGGTGAGCGTGGTCGGTGAGAAGAAGCGTTCGGTGCCGGACGAATACTCGAACGTCGCTGGGTCCGCGAGCTGTTTTAACGCGGCCAGCACAGGCGCGGTGTCGAGTCGGACGGCCGGCAGGTCGAACATGCGCTGGCCGGCATCGAGGATCGGCCGGTAGCCGGTGCAGCGGCACAGGTTGCCCGACAGTTCGTCGGCGAGTTGCTGGCGCGTCGGCACGGGCGTTGTGCCGTCCGCGCACCTTTGATGCTGCTCGTAGGCCGACCACAGCGACATTACGAAGCCCGGCGTGCAGAAGCCGCATTGCGAGCCGTGGCAGTCGACCATCGCCTGCTGCACGGGGTGCAACGACCCCTGACTCATCGGCTTCAGATCCTCGACCGTGAACAGCGCCTTGCCGTCCAGCGCCGGCAGGAGCTGGATGCAGGCGTTGACGGTGCTCAGGCGCAGGCCGCGAACGGCGGCCGGGTCGCCGGGCGCGGCAACTTCGCCGATGATGACGGTGCAGGCACCGCAATCGCCCTCGTTGCAGCCTTCCTTGGTGCCGGTGCAGCGGGCGTCTTCGCGCAGCCAGTCGAGCACGCTGCGGGTCGGCGAAGCGCAGCTCACTTCGACGATGGCGCCGCGGTGGAAGAAGCGGATCGGGCGTGTGGACATGGTGAACGGGCCGGATGCGAAGTTGTCCCCGGAACTTAGCCGCTTTCGGCGCCGAGGGTATACATTCGATCGCATAGTCATTATCAGTACAGCCGTATGACGCAGCGCCTGGACTTCGACAAGATCGAGATCTACCTCATCCGGGCGTTGCAGACCTTGATCACCGAACGAAGTGTCTCCCGGGCCGCGATGCGCTTGCAAAGCACACAGCCGGCCGTGAGTGCCCAGCTGAAACGGCTGCGCGCCCTGACGGGCGACCCGTTGCTGGTGCGCACCGGTAACGCCATGGCACCCACCGAGACCGCGCTGCGCCTGCTCGAGCCTGCCACGCGGCTGCTGCAGGATGCCGAGCGGATCTTCAGCCCGCGCGCCCACCAGCGTGCCTTCGAGCCGCTGGCCAGCAGCACGACCTTCCGCATCGCCGCCAGCGACTACCTCGACCCGCTGTTCCTGCCCGAACTGGTGGCGCAGCTGAAGCGGGTCGCGCCGACGGTGCGCATCGAGTTGCTGCCGCTGTCGGGGGCGTTCGACTACCGGCGCAGCCTGGCGGCGGCCGAGGTCGATCTGGTGATCGGCAACTGGCTCAAGCCGCCGGAGGAACTGCACCTCGGCCGGCTGATGACGGACGAGATCGTCTGCCTGGTGGCCGAGGGTCATCCGGTGGTTCGCGCTGCGAACACCCGCGCCTGGTCGCCGGAGCGCTACCTGGCCTGCGAACACGTCGCGCCGATGCCGCTGCATGCCGGCGCGCACGGGGCCGCGCCCGGCGTGATCGACGAGCACCTCGCCTCGATCGGCGTGTCGCGCGACGTGATGGTGCGCAGCGCGCACTTCAGCCTGATCCCGCTGATGGTGGCGCAAAGCCTGTTGGTGCTGACGACCGGCCGGCTGTTCTGCTCGCGCTATGTCGATGCACTGCCGGTGCGCATCGTGCGCTGCCCGGTGCCGTTCCCGGCGCTGACGTACTACCAGCTCTGGCACGAGTTGACGCATGCATCGGCATCGGGGCGCTGGCTGCGCGAGCAGGTGCGCGATGTGGCGCGCAATCTGTCGGGGCATGGAATGCTGCGGCGCGCGCAGCGGGTGTCAGCATGAGCGCGCCCTCACCGTCAGTTGCAGCGCGCGTCCCGGCTTGCAAGCCGGAACCGTTCGGTGGGCTCGCCGCAGGCGGCTCGAAGGCCTCCCCTCACCCCCAACCCTCTCCCGCAAGCGGGAGAGGGAGAACGTCCGGCTCCTTCGCCCGCGTACTCGGGAGAGAGGGCTGGGGTGAGGGCAGCCCGAGCCGCCGCCTCGCCATCCGTGGCGACCTGCTCGACTTCAGCGCCGCGCCAGCCTGGGGCGACGTGGAGTCAACCGCCGTGCGCTTCCGCCCCGACCACTGGCTGCTGATCGAGGACGGCCGCATCGCCGGTGCGCAACCCGATGCGCCCGATGCGAGCTGGGTCCGGCAAGACCACGGCGGCCGCCTCATCCTGCCCGGCTTCATCGACACCCATGTCCACATGCCGCAGCTCGACGTGATCGCCAGCTACGGCACCGAGCTGCTCGACTGGCTCAACACTTACACCTTCCCGGCCGAGACGCGCTACGCCGACCCTGCCCATGCACAGGCCGGCGCCACGCTGTTCGTCGATGCCTTGCTGGCCCACGGCACGACGGCTGCCGTGGTGTTCGCGACCAGCCACACCACATCGGTCGATGCGGTCTTCGAGGCGGCGCGCGCGCACGGCATGCGCATCGTCACCGGCAAGGTGCTGCAGGACCGCCATTCACCCGACGGCCTGCGCGACGACGTGCTTCAGGCCGAGCGCGACTGCATCGACCTCATCGACCGGTGGCACGGCGTCGATCGCCTCGCGTATGCGGTGACAGTGCGCTTCGCACCCACCAGCACGCCCGAGCAACTGGCGATGGCCGGCGCGCTGTGCCGCGCCGATGCGAGCCTGTACATGCAGACCCATGTGGCCGAGAACCGTGCCGAAGTAGCGTGGGCGCGCGAGCTGTTCCCGCAGGCCCGCAGCTACCTCGACATCTATGCCCGCGCCGGCCTGCTGCACCCGCGCAGCGTGCTCGCGCACTGCATCTGGATCGACGACGCCGACCGCGCCGCGCTGCACGCTGCGGGCGCGCAGATCGCGCACAGCCCGTCGTCGAACCTGTTCCTCGGCAGCGGCCTGTTCGACTGGCGCGCGGCGGCTGCCAGTGGTGTCGCCGTCAGCCTGGCCACCGATGTGGGCGGCGGCACCAGCCTGTCGATGCTGCGCACGATGGCCGATGCCTACAAGGTGCAGGCGATGGCCGGCCAGCGCCTGACCGCCTGGTGCGCGCTGCACGCCGCCACGCTCGGCGCCGCGCAGGCGCTCGGCCTGACGGATGAGATCGGCTCGCTCAATGCGGGCTGCAGCGCCGACGTGTGCATCTGGGACTGGGCCGCCGGCCCGGTCGCGCAGCGCCGCATGCAGGTCGCCCGCAGCCTGCACGAACGCGCCTTCGCGTGGATGCTGCTTGCCGACGACCGCAATCTCGTCGCCACCTACGTGGCCGGCGACTTGCGGCACCGGCGGGATGCGAAGGAATGAAAGCAATGCTTCACCGCAGAGGAACGGAGTTGACGGAGTTGCGCAGAGTTTCAAGACTGAAATCATTGCCAATTCTTAACTCTGTGCAACTCCGCAAACTCCGTTCCTCTGCGGTGAATGAATTGATCTCTTGAACGCTTGAGCGCTATCGAAGGAACACCGATGCTTCGCCTCGAACTCGTCAACATCAGCAAGCAATACCCCGCCGTGAAGGCCAACGACGCCGTCAACCTGCGCGTCAAACCGGGCGAGATTCACGCCGTGCTGGGCGAGAACGGCGCCGGCAAGTCGACGCTGATGAAGATGATCTACGGCGCGGTGCGGCCCGACTCGGGCGAGATCCGCTGGAACGGCCAGGCGGTCGCCATCCGCAACCCGCAAGAGGCGCGCGCGCTGGGCATCAGCATGGTGTTCCAGCACTTCAGCCTGTTCGACACGCTGACCGCCGCCGAGAACGTCTGGCTCGGGCTTGACAAGTCTCTGACGCTTGCCGAGGTCACGCAGCGCATCACCAGTGTGGCGAAGGAATACGGCCTGGGCGTCGAGCCGCTGCGGCCGGTGCACACCTTGTCGGTCGGCGAGCGCCAGCGTGTCGAGATCGTGCGGGCTCTGATGACGAAGCCGAAGTGCCTGATCCTCGACGAGCCCACCTCGGTGCTCACGCCGCAGGCAGTCGCGACCCTTTTCGTGACCTTGCGCAAGCTTAGCCGCGAAGGCACGAGCATCCTGTACATCAGCCACAAGCTCGACGAGATCCGCGCGCTCTGCCACCACTGCACCGTGCTGCGCGGCGGCAAGGTGACGGGCGAGGTTGACCCGACGCAAGAGACGAACGCGAGCCTGTCGCGCCTGATGATCGGCGCCGAGCCGCCGCAGCTGCAGCATGTGCCGGCGAAGCTCGGCGGCGTGGCGTTGGGCGTGCGCGGCCTGAGCCTGCCGAAGCAGGATCACTTCGGCATGAGCCTGGCCGACATCGGCTTCGAGGTGAGGGCCGGCGAGATTCTGGGCATCGCCGGCGTGTCGGGCAACGGCCAGCAGGAGTTGATGGCGGCCTTGTCCGGCGAGGACACGCGCGCGCCGAAAGGATCGATCACGCTGTTCGGCACGGACATCGCGCAGCACTCGCCGCGCCGGCGCCGCAAGGCCGGCCTTCACTTCGTTCCGGAGGAGCGGCTCGGGCGCGGTGCGGTGCCGACCCTGTCGCTGGCGGCGAACACCTTGCTGACGCGCACCGAGGCCGTCAGCCCGTCAGGCTGGGTGCGCACCGGCGAGGTCACCGAGCTGGCGCGCCGGCTGATCGCGCGCTTCAACGTCAAGGCCGGCGGGCCGGATGCGGCGGCCAAGAGTCTGTCGGGCGGCAACCTGCAGAAGTTCATCGTCGGGCGCGAGATCGAGGCGAAGCCGAAGCTGTTGATCGTGTCGCAGCCGACCTGGGGCGTTGACGTGGGCGCGGCGGCGCAGATTCGCGGCGAGCTGCTGGGCCTGCGCGACCAGGGCTGCGCGCTGCTGGTGGTCAGCGAAGAGCTGGACGAGCTGTTCGAGATCTGCGACCGGCTGGTGGTGATCGCGCAGGGCAAGGTGTCGCCCAGCGTGATGACCTCGGAGGCGACCGTGCCGATGATCGGGGAGTGGATGTCGGGGTTGTGGGGGCAGGGCGGCGCAGCCAGCCAAGCATCAAGCAACGAAACCGGAGTTCTCAATGCTCAAACTTGAAGCCCGCCCCGAAGCCTCGAAGCTGATGTCGGTGCTGTCGCCTGTGCTGGCGCTGGCCATCACCGTGGTCATCGGCACGGCGCTGTTCGTGCTGCTCGGCAAGGACCCGCTGCGCGGCCTGCATGTGTTCTTCATCGAGCCACTGCGCAGCGTCTACGCGCTCAGCGAACTGGCGATGAAGGCCACGCCGCTGATCCTGATCGCGCTCGGCCTGGCGGTGTGCTTCCGATCGAATGTGTGGAACATCGGCGCCGAAGGCCAGTTCGTGGTCGGCGCCATCGCTGCGGCCGGCGTCGCGATGACGGCGACCGCCGAAACCGGCCGCTGGATCGTTGCCGCCGTGCTGGCCGCCGGCGTGCTCGGCGGCATGCTGTGGGCCGGCATCGTCGCGTTCTTGCGGGACCGCTTCAACGCGAATGAAATCCTCGTCAGCCTGATGCTCGTGTACGTGGCCGACCAGGTGCTCGGCTACATGGTCTACGGGCCCTGGAAAGACCCGGCAGGCTTCAACTTTCCGCAGACCATCACGTTCCTGAAGTCGACCCAGATCCCGAAGCTGTTCGCGGGCTACCGCGTCAACATCGGGCTGATCATCGCGCTGCTGGCAGTCGGGGCGTTCTGGGTGCTGCTGTTTCGCACCTACGCCGGCTTCCAGTTGCAGGTCGGCGGGCTGGCACCTGCGGCGGCGCGCTACGCCGGCTTCTCGTCGCGCAAGGCCTTGTGGACGGCGCTGCTGCTGTCGGGCGGCATGGCCGGGCTGGCCGGTGCGCTCGAAGTGGCCGGGCCACTCGGCCAGCTCACGCCGTACGTGCCGGCGGGCAATGGCTTCGCGGCCATCATCGTCGCGTTCGTCGGCCGGCTGCACCCGGTGGGCATCATCTTCTCGGGCGTGCTGATGAGCATGTTCTACATCGGCGGCGAACTGGCGCAGTCGCGGCTCGGGTTGCCGAAGTCGCTGACGGGGGTGTTCCAGGGGCTGCTGCTGTTCACCTTGCTGGCCTGCGATACCTTGATCGCTTATCGGGTGCGGTGGGTGGCGGGGCACGCCACGTCATCCTCGCCCCAACCCAGGAAGGCATGAGCCATGGACTCCCTCGCACTCCTGCTCGCCGCCACCCTGAACTCGGGCACCGTGCTCGCGTTCGCCGCGCTCGGCCTGCTGATCAACGAACGCGCCGGCATCGTCAATCTTGGCGCCGAGGGCATGATGCTGGTCGCGGCGGTGGCCGGATACGCGGTCGCCTTCCACACCGGCAGCGACTGGCTCGGCTTCGCCGGTGGCGCTGCCGCCGGTGCGCTGCTGGCAGCGGCCTTCGGCGTGCTGGTGATCTGGCTCAACACCAACCAGTACGCCACCGGCCTGGCGCTGAGCCTGTTCGGTGCCGGCTTCTCGGCCTTCGTCGGCATCCGCTACACGCAGGCCAAGCTCGGCGAGCGGCCGAGCTTCGAGCTGCCGTATCTCGCTGACATCCCCTTCTTCGGCCCGGCCCTGTTCCGCCAGCACCCGATGGTCTACGTCGCCATCGCCTTGACCGTCGCACTGGCCTGGTTTCTGTACCGCTCCCGCGCCGGCCTGGTGCTGCGCGCGATCGGCGAGTCGCCCGAATCGGCCCATGCGCTGGGCTACCCGGTGCGCCGCATCCGGCTGCTGGCGGTGATGGTGGGCGGCGCGCTGTGCGGGCTGTCGGGCGCCTACATTTCGGTGGTGTACACGCCGCTGTGGGTCGAGGGCATGGTGGCCGGCAAGGGCTGGATCGCGCTGGCGCTGACGACGTTCGCGACCTGGCGACCGGCACGTGTCTTGCTGGGTGCTTACCTGTTCGGCGGCGTGACGATGCTGCAGTTCCACCTGCAAGGCGAGGGCGTGCAGATCGCCAGCCAGTTCCTGACGATGATGCCGTACCTGGCCACCATCGTCGTGCTGGTGCTGATCTCGCGCAACGCCACGTTCATCCGCGTCAATATGCCGGCGTCGATCGGCAAACCGTTCTTCCCCGGCTCGTGAGCCGCCGCTCTCGGGCCGACACTCTAGAGCCGCTAACTTCCTGTCACATAATCCCGGCCTTCGGGCCACCCCTCCCGATCCCTTCAACTGGAGACGACATGAGCTTTCATTCCAAACGTTCATTGATCAAGGCCGCCGGCTGGACAACGCTCGCCGCCGCGGCCGCGCTGGTTGGCTGCGGCAAGAAGGACGAGGTGGCGGTGGTCGCCGCGCCGGCTTCCGCCGCACCGATGGCCGCTGCTTCGGCCGCGCCACCGAATGCCGCGCCGCTGAAGATCGCTTTCGCGTATGTGGGCGTGCCGGGCGACGGTGGCTGGACCTTCGCGCACGACAACGCGCGCAAGGCGCTCGAGAAGGAATTCGGCGCCAAGATCGTCACCAGCTTCGTCGAGAAAGTGCCCGAGGCGGCCGACGCCGAGCGGGTGTTCCGCGACATGGCGGGCCAGGGCAACAAGCTGATCTTCGGCACCACCTTCGGCTACATGGAGCCGATGCTGAAGGTCGCGGCCGACCTGAAGGACGTGAAGTTCGAGCACGCCACCGGCTACAAGCAGGCCGAGAACATGCGCACGTACGACTCGCGCACGTACGAGGGCGCCTACATGGCCGGCATCATCGCCGGCGGCATGACCAAGACCAACACCATCGGCGTGGTCGGCTCGATTCCGATTCCTGAAGTCATCCGCAACATCAACAGCTTCACGCTCGGTGCGCAGTCGGTGAACCCGAAGGTCAAGACCAAGGTGGTCTGGGTCAACGAGTGGTACAACCCGCCGAAGGAAACCGAAGCCGCGCAGTCGCTGATGAATGGCGGCGCCGATGTGCTGATGCAGAACACCGATTCCTCGGCCGTGCTGCAGACCGCCGAGAAGGCCGGCAAGTACGCCTTCGGCTGGGACAGCGACATGACCGCGTATGGCCCGAAGGCGCACCTCGCCTCGGCCGTCATCAACTGGGCTCCTTACTACATCAAGGCCACCCGCGAAGCGCTCGACGGCAGCTGGAAGGGCGGCAGCGGCATCTGGTGGGGCGTGAAGGAAGGCGCGATCGACATCGTGTCGATTTCCGACAAGGTACCGGCCGAGATCAAGGCCAAGGTCGAGGCGGCCAAGGCCGGCCTGAAGGACGGCAGCTTCGTGATCTGGAAGGGCCCGATCACGGGCTCCGACGGCAAGGAAGTGCTGGCCAAGGACGCGGTCGCCGACGACAAGTTCCTCGGCGGTGTGAAGTTCTATGTGAAGGGTGTCGAAGGCAAGGTGCCGGGCGACGGCAAGTAAGTTTCGCCATCAACAAAAATGCCGCCTACGCATCTGCGCCGGCGGCGTTTTTCGTACAGCGGTGCTTTGAAGTTTGGTCAGGCCTTCTTCGCCTTCTTCGCCTTGTGCGCTTTGCGCGCCTTGTGTGCGGAACCCATGCCGACCACCTCCAGCTTCACGGTCACCACGCCGGAGCGCAGCATGCTGTGTGTGCAGCCCGCCTGAAACTTCCAACTCACCTCCGCGCCTCTGCGGTGAGTGAGTTGGCTCTTGCGTTGAAGGCTTGGCGATTGCCCCGTAACCGTCAAGCCGCCTGCGCCAGCACCTGGTCGAACAGCGCCGGCACCTGATCCGGCCGCAACGGGCGCGACAGCAGGTAGCCCTGGCCGACCGGCACGCCGATGTCCTTCAGGGTGGCGAGCTGCTCGGCTGTCTCGATGCCTTCGGCGATCACCTTCTTGCCCAGCGAACGCCCGAGCATCAGCACGGCGCGAACGATCTCGATGTTCTGCGGCTGCTCGTGCATGCCGATCACGAACGAGCGGTCGATCTTCAGGCTGTCGATCGGCAAGGTGCTCAGGTAGGCGAGCGACGAGTAGCCGGTGCCGAAGTCGTCGATGCTGAACTTCACGCCGACTTCGCGCAGCGCGTTCAGCGCCACCAGCGCCAGCGCCAGGTCGCCCATCAGCGAGGTCTCGGTGATCTCCAGTGTCAGCAGCGGCGCCGGCAGGGCGTGGCGCGCTAGCACGTCACGCACCAGCGGCACGAGTGCCGCGTTCACCAGGTCGCGCCCGGAGATGTTGACGTGCATGCCCAATGCCGTCATCTGCGGGCAGGCCGCGCGCCACTGCGCCAGTTGGCCGGCGGCCTGGTCGATGACCCAGGCGGTGAGCGCCTCGATGTGGCCGCTCTCTTCGGCCAGCGCGATGAAGACCTCGGGGCTGATCGGCCCGCGCTCCGGGTGCTTCCAGCGCGCCAGTGCCTCGAAGCCGCTCAGGCGGTACGGTTCCAGGTCGAACAGCGGCTGGTAGACCACCGACAACTGGCCCTCGCCGATGGCGCGCCGCAGGTCGCCTTCGAGCTTGAGCTTCTCGGCGATGCGCTCGTGCATGCTCTGGTCGAACAGCACGACGCGGCGCCGGCCGTCGGCCTTCGCCGCGTACATCGCCAGGTCGGCGTCGCGCAGCACCTCGTCGGCGGTGCGGTAGCCGAGGTCGCTGAAGGTGACGCCGATGCTGGCGCCGGCTGTCACTTCGGTGCCGTTGATCATCATCGGCGCGGCCAGCACGGTCAGCAGCCGTTGCGACAATGCGAGGGCATCGGCCGGTGCGCACACCTGCTCCAGCAGCACCGCGAATTCGTCGCCGCCGAGCCGCGCCACCAGGTCGCCGGGCCGCACGCAGTCGGCCAGCCGGCGCGCCACTTCGCGCAGCAGCAGGTTGCCGGCGATGTGGCCGAGGCTGTCGTTGACGAGCTTGAAGCGGTCGAGGTCGAGGAACATCACCGCGAAGCCCTGAGCAGCGTCGGTGCGGCTGCGGTCCACGGCCACGCCCAGGCGCTCGTTGAAGCAGCTGCGGTTCGCCAGGTCGGTCAGGCTGTCGTGGTAAGCCACATGGTGCAGCGTGCCCTCGGCCAGGCGCCGCGAGGTGATGTCATGGAGCTGGTAGATCAGGCCGCTCGGGTGGCTCGGGTCGTTGCCAGGGTCGGTGAAATGACTGCAATGCAGCGAGACCCAGGTGTCCAGCCCGGCCGCCACGCGGCAGCGCAGTTCGATCGAGAAGGCATCGTCGGCGCCGCCCGGCGCGGCCGCGGCGCGGCGCCGGAACAGTTCGCTGTCGCCGGCGTGCAGCAGTTCGTCGAAGGGCCGGTTCAGCAGTTCGGCCTCGGTGCTGCCGAGCAGCGCGCACAGGGCCAGGTTCACCTGATGGATGCGGCCGTCGTGGCGCACGATGGCCATGCCGATGGCGGCGTGCGTGAACGCGGCGCTGAAGCGCTGCTGGTTCAGCGCCGCCTCGCGCTGGGCCTGCGACACGCGCGCTTCCTGGGCCTGGAACTCGGTCTCGTGGCGGCGCAGCGAAAGCCGCGCCAGCATCACGACCGCCGCCACCACGGTGCCTGCCACCACCAGCACCGTCGAGCCGAACTGGCGCGTGTTCATCGTCAGCACGCCGGCCACAGCGGCGGCGATCAGGTAGATGGCAGCCCACCAGCTGTAGCCCTCGGCCCAGTCGCGCAGCGAGACGCGCTCACCCCGCTTGGCGGCCACCACGGCCAGCAGCGGCAGCGTGGTGCCGGCAAAGTAGGGCAGGGCGATGGCGCACAACGCGGCCAGGCCGGTCGTCGCGGGCGGCCATCCGAGGTAGGCCAGTGCCGCGTGCAGTGCGTCGTAGCCGAGGCCGCAGACGGCCATCGCTGCGGTGGCCGTGGCCGGTGTGCTGACGCGGCTGCTCAGGCGTTTCGAGCTGCGCATGCCGCCCACCAGCCCTTCGGCCCCGGCCGCCAGTGCGGCGGCCGGTGCGCCGTGCAAGGCCAGCAGACCGAACACGAACACATCGGCCACGCCGATCGAGTACTTGGTGCGCGGAATGTGCACCTGGAAGAACGCCGCCAGCACGACGCAGCCGATGCCGATCGAGATCTGCGCCAGATCGACCCACGGCAGCGCGATGAGCTGGCTGAAGGCCCAGGCCGCCGCCAGTGCGCCGCAGGCCGCCAGTGCCAGCCACAGGCGCGTGGCAGCGGGGTTGTAGTCGAACAGGTGGCGCTGCGCGAAGCCAGTGAGCAGGCCGCCGATCAGGCCGCTGAGCAGCCCGATAACCCGGCGACGCACCGGGCCGGGTGCGTCGCGTGGCCTGGCTTCGGGGGCGGAACTCATGCTTGTCTTATCGGCCGACCGGCATCGAAATCAAGGCCCGGCCGGCCGCCTCCAGCGCGTTTCAGCGTTCGCCGAGCAGCGGGTCGTTCAGCGACTCGCCGAGGATGAAGCCTTCGCCCAGGATGAAGCCTTCACCAAGGATGAAACCCTCGCCGAGGATGAAGCCGCTGCCCAGCGTCAGACCTTCGCCGAGGATGAAGCCCTCGCCGAGGATGAAGCCTTCACCGAGGATGAAGCCTGCGCCCACCAGGCGCTGCTGGGCCAGCGTCAGCCCTTCGCCGAGGATGAAGCCGTCGGCCAGGCTGAAGCCACCGCTGAGCACGCGCCCGCCGCCCGCAGCACTGCGGGCCGCCAACGCGGCGGTCGGCATGAACAGCCCTGTTCCTTGCGCTGCCGAGTTGGCACCGGCGAGTGCATCGAGCAGCACCACCTGGGGCAGCAGCAAGGCCTGGGCTGCGGCATTGGTTTCGACCACCGCCCAGGGCACCGTGTTGGCCGGAATGCCTGCCGCCACCGACCGGTACTGCACCGTGTTGCGCAAGGCCACCTGGCGCACCCAGGTCAGGCCGGGGTCGTAGATCGGCTGGAAGGTGCTGAACAGCGCATCGCCGCTGACCAGGTGGCTGCCGCCCACGAAGGCGATGCGGCCCCAGGCGAAAGTCTGCCCGTTCAATGTCGACTGCGGCAGCGGCAGCGCCTTGCCGGCGGCCAGCAGGTTGTCGCCGGCCTTCAGCGTGCCGGCGGCGAACGCGCTGCCGATGTCGGTGCGCAGCGCCTGCGCGAGACGCACCGCACCCTCCACATTGAGCTGGCCGGCGCCCTGCTGGAGCAGGTTCGCGGTGGCCAGCGGCTGCGCCGTGTACTGCAGGATGGCCTTCACCAGCGGCGGCGTCAGGCCGGGGTTGACCTGCAGGAGCAGGGCCGCTGCACCGGCCACGGCGGGCGCGGCCATCGAGGTGCCGCTGAGCTGCATCAGTTCCTGGTTCAGGGTCTGCGACGCACCGGCATCCCGGGCTCCCTGCATCAGCGCCGGGTACACGGTGGCGAGCAGATTGCCTTCGGGCGCCGGCCGGTTGCGCTGGTTCGCCACCGCGCCGAGCAGGTGGTTGCCGGGCGCGACCAGGTCGGGCTTGATCACGTTGTCGATCCAGCGGGCGGTGCGGGTGTTGCCCTGCGCACCCATGCTGCCGCGGGTCGGGCCGCGCGAGCTGAAGCCGGTCATCACGTCATCGTCGCGCACGTTGGTGGCCTTCGAGTTGGCCGCCCCCACCGTCAACACCGACGGCTCGTTGCCCGGTGAGCCGACCGCGCCATACATCTCGGCGCCGGCGTCGTTGCGCCCGGCATTGCCGGCCGCCGCGACCACCACGATGCCGGCAGCCACCGCGCTGCGCGCGGCGCGCGCCAGCGGGTCGATCAGGAAGGTGTCGGTCGAATTGGCCGCCAGGCTCAGGTTCATCACGCGGATGTTGTGCTGGCGTGAGCGCTGCACCACCCAGTCGATGCCGGCCAGCACGTCGGCCATGTTGCCCATGCCTTTTTCGTCCAGAACCCGCACGTCATACAGCGTGGCGCCGGGTGCGATACCGCTCGAGTCCGGCGTTTGGTAGGCACCCGAGCCGGCGGCGATCGACGCCACGTGCGTGCCGTGACCATAGGGGTCGGGCAGGGACGATCCGGCCACCAGCTTGCGCAGCTCCTTCACGACCGCGTTGTGCTTGTCGAGGCGGGTCAGGGTGTCGCCGATCACGCTCACGTCCAGCCCGAGCGCCCAACCATTGGACGGGAAGCGCCGGCTGTTGGCGACGTAGTCGACGACCTCGGCAACGCGCGTGTTGCCGCGTGCGTCCAGCATGCTGCGGTGGTCCCAGTCGATGCCCGAGTCGAGCACCGCAATGCCCACGCCGGCGCCGGTCACGCCGGTGATGCCGCCGAGTCGGGGCACCGCAGCGCTGCCGGTGGCCTCCTGCAGCAGGCTGGCGGAACGCCGCGTGATGCGGTTCGGCGCGATCGCCAGCACATCGCTGCGCGCGGCCAGCGGCTCGAGCGCCGCCACCGGCACCACGCCGGACAGAGCCCGCATCGACAGGTAGACGTAGTGCACCGAGCCGCCCCGCTTGAGGATGTCATTGCGCAGTGCCTGCAGCGAGGCATCGCTGCCCGAGGCCACGATCAGCACCTTCACATAGTTCTGGCCGTCCATCGGCTTGAGCCAGGTCAGGATCGGCGGCGTCGTCGTGCCGATGACCTGCGCCAGGTCGAGCGCGATCTTGGGGTTCGCGGCCTCGGCCACGAGCGGCGCGCCGAAGCTCAGGGCGCTCCACGAGGCCCCGATCATCAGCAGGCGTTTGAACGTCGATCGGCGGTTCGTCATGCAGGTCTTCTCCGGTGTGGGCGCAGCGCGCGCCGGCACAGGGGATGCCGGGCGCCGCTTGCCCTGTCTGGAAATCGACATCGGGGCGCGGTTCTTGAGGGTCGGGCCAGCCGATCACCCGGCACGGTGGGCAATAGTTGGCAGAATCCGCGCGATGCTGCCCTCGATGCCACCCATGCAGCCCCGCACCGATCACAGGAGCCCGTGTTGACCCCGACCTTTGCCGCCATTCCCCGCAACCGCCTGCCGCACCTGTTGCGCACCATGCCGAAGGCCGAGTTGCACATCCACATCGAAGGCTCGCTCGAGCCCGAGCTGATCTTCGCGCTGGCCGCACGCAACGGTTTGAAGCTGCCGTATGCGAACGTCGAAGCGCTGCGCGCCGCCTATTCCTTCACCGACCTGCAGAGCTTCCTCGACATCTACTACGCCGGCGCCAGCGTGCTGCTGACCGAAGCCGACTTCTTCGACATGGGGATGGCCTACTTCCGGCACGCCGCCGCCGACAACATCGTGCACGCCGAACTGTTCTTCGACCCACAGACCCACACCGAGCGCGGCGTGCCGATCGGCACCGTGATCGACGGCCTGGCCCGCGCCGTGGCGACCGCGCAGCGCGACCTCGGCGTGAGCGGTCTGCTGATCCTGTGCTTCCTGCGGCACCTGAGCGAAGCGGCCGCGTTCGCCACGCTCGAAGCCGCGCTGCCGCACCGCAGCCACTTCATCGGCGTGGGGCTGGACAGCAGCGAGCGCGGCCACCCGCCGGAGAAGTTCGCGCGCGTCTTCGCGCGCTGCCGGGCGCTGGGCTTGCGGTGCGTCGCGCATGCCGGCGAGGAGGGGCCACCGGGCTACATCTGGAGTGCGCTCGACGACCTGCAGGTGGAGCGCATCGACCACGGCGTGCGCTGTGTCGAAGACCCGGCGCTGGTCGCGCGCCTGGCGGCCGAGCGCATGCCGCTCACCGTGTGCCCGCTGTCGAACCTGAAGCTGCGCGTGGTGCCCACACTGACTGACCACGACCTCGCTGCGCTGCTCGCCGCCGGCCTGTGCGTGACAGTCAACTCCGACGACCCGGCCTACTTCGGCGGCTATGTGAACCAGAATTTCCTGGCCGTCTTCGAAGCCCTGCCGCAACTCACCGTACGCGACGCCCACACGCTGGCGCGCAACAGCTTCGAGGCCAGCTTTGCGAGTGCCGCCGACAAGCGCCGCTGGGGCGCGGCGCTCGACCTCGTGTTTGCGGCAGGGTGAACGCGAAGAGCCGGTATTTCGGGGCCATGGAGATGGTAGGACTAACGTCTGAACTCAACGGCAAGGTTGTGCTGGTCACCGGCGGCGCCGATGGTATTGGCGTCGCTGCCGGCGTTGGCGACCGGCCGCTCCGGGCAGTTCGCCTTGAACGCGCAAAGCCGCGCAGCAGTCGGCCGCTGCCCTCCGGTCAGGCTGTCCGGCAAGCCTTACACCGGCCGCGCTTGCGAGCCGTCCACAGCAGACCCGCCAGCCCGGCCGCGAACAGGCTGAACGTGGCGGGCATCGGATCGGCCGGCGCTGACGGCTGGAGCGGCGGCTACAAAACCTACTTCCGAATGGACCCGCGGAAGGAACCGATGCTCATGCTGTTTGCGCAGCGGGCCTGCGATCCCGGCGACCAGGAGTTGTGACAGCGAAGGCGAAGGCGAAGGGCGCCGGGGCGCCAGCGCGATGACCCAGACGCGGCTGGCCGGCCAGCGGCCCGACTACAGCGGCACGGTCATAGAAGGCGTGTGCCGCACCTGCGCGGGCGTGGACGGCCATTGCCCATTGATGTGATGTGCGAGCAATGAGGTTGCATTCGACCGACACCTCGGTCGCCGGCGCTCATTGGCAGAACCTGCACGCCAGCGACCGAAGGCCTCAGATGGCTGGTGCTTTCAGGTGGAAGCCGGTCAAGGCCTGATAAGCGGCGCCCACCCGGAACAACGTTGCCTCGTCGAACGGCTTGCCGATGAGTTGCATGCCGACGGGCAGGCCGTCGCCATCGAAGCCGCAGGGAACCGCCAGCGCCGGCAGGCCGGTGAGGCTCGGCACGCCGGTGTACTGCATGATGGCCGAAAGCATTTCTTCCTCGACTCCGTTCTCGATCACCACCTTCGTCGCACCGACCGGCGTGGCGGTGAAGGGCAGCGTCGGGCAAAGGAAGAGGTCGACCTTCTTGAACGCCTCGAGGAATTCCCTGCGCAACAAGGATCGATAGCGCTGCGCCTGCAGATAGTGCGTGGCGAGCAGCATCTCGCCGACTTCCAACAACGTGCGCACATCGGCGCCGAAGTCTTGCGGCCGCTCGCGCAGCCAACGCTGATGGTAGGTGCTCGGTTCGGTCGATTCGATCGTCAACTGGGCCGAGATGTTGCCGTGGATGTTCTCGATCGGCACCTCGACCACTTCGGCACCGGCGTCCTCGAGTGTCTTCAGCGCCGCCATCACGGCGGCATGCACCGGCGGCTGCAGGTGATGAAAGAAGTAGCCCGGCACGATGCCGATGCGCAAGCCCGCGATGCCGTCGTCGAGCCGGGACAAGTAGTCATGCGTGGCGACGTTCGCGCTCGCCGGATCGGCCGGATCGTGGCCGGCGAAAGCACCGAACATCAACGCGCAATCGGCGACGGTGCGCGCCATCGGGCCGGCGGTATCCATGCTCCATGCGAGCGGAACGATGCCGTGGTTGCTGACGCGGCCATAGGTCGGTCGCAGGCCGACGATGCCGTTGACCGCCGATGGCAGGCGGATCGAGCCGCCAGTGTCGGTGCCGATTGCGCCGAAGCAGGCGCGCGCGGCGACGGCCGCTCCCGATCCGCCGCTCGAGCCCGCGGGAAAGCGATCTGTGTTCCACGGGTTGCGCACGGCGCCGTAATGCGGGTTGTCCGATGTACCGCCCCAGGCGAACTCGTGCATGTTGAGCTTGCCGACGAACACCGCGCCCGCACGTCGCAGCCGGCTTGCGACAGTCGCGTCCTGTGCAGGCAACCAGTCGGCGAGGATCTTGCTGCCAGCCGTCGTGCGCTGGCCTTTGGTGGCCAGGTTGTCCTTCAAGGCGATGGGCACGCCGTGCAGCGGGCCCAGATCGTGGCCGGCCATGATGAGCATCTCGGCCGCGCGCGCAACCTGTCGCGCCTGCTCTTCGAAGACGCTGATGTAAGCGCAGAGCATCGGGTTCACAGAAGCGATGCGCGCGAGCGTCGCGTCGACCACCTCGACCGGCGAGACGTCGCGGCGCTTGATGAGCCGGGTGACCGCGGTGAGGCTCAGGTCGAGCAGTTCGGGATAGCCGCGCCCTGCCATGTCAAGCTTCGGCGTCTGGCACCGCGTGGGTGAACACGGTGATGGGCAGCAAGGCGACATGTTCGATCGCGCTCATCTTGCGCGACAGCTCGTTCGCGGCCGGCAGCCAGGCCGCGAGCAACCCGCCGGCGCTGGCCGCGCCCCCGACGGCGAGCGGCAAGTCGGCGACCTGCGCAAGCAACTCTGCCAAGGCCTGCGGCTGCATTTGCGCCTCGCTCAAAACTGCACCCCTCGTGTGAGAGCGCCATCGACCACGAGGTTGGTGCCGGTGATGAAACTCGCTGCCGGACTCGCAAGAAACACTGCGGCGTTGGCCATCTCCTGCGGCGTGCCCATGCGGCCCGTCGGATTGAGTGCCAGCGCATCGGCGTAGAGCTTCGGGTTGCCGTGCTCGATCTGGTGCCAGACGCCGCCTTCGAAATACGTGTTGCCCGGCGAAACGGAATTCGCGCGGATATGTTTGCCCGCGAGGTGAAACGCGAGGCCCTGGGTGTAGTGGACGATCGCTGCCTTGAACGCACCATACGGGCCGGCCGCGAAATCGATCTCGCGACCCGAGACGCTCGCGATCGTGACGATGGCCGGCTGAGAGCTCTTCTCGAGCCACGGCATCGCGGCATCGACGAGGCGGACAGTGCCCATCATGTCGACCTCGAAGCCGCGCTGCCATCCCGCTTCATCATTGGCGATCGCGAGCGCGCTCACGTTGGCGACGACGATGTCGATGCCGCCGAGCGCCGCGCCCGCCTCGGCCACCCACGCCTTGAGCGCCGGACCGTCGCCGACATCGACGGCACGCCCGAAAACCTTGCCGCCGTGACGCGACAGCGCAGGGATCGCCGAGTCGACGCCGTCTGCATTGCGCGCGCAGAAGGCGACATTTGCGCCTTCGGCCGCGAGCGTTTCGGCGATCGCGCGGCCGATGCCCTTGGTGCCGCCGGTGACCAGGGCGTTCAGGCCCTTGAGTTTCAGATCCATGAAAGCTCCTGAGTGTGACTAGCCGAGATACTTCTTTTCTATGCCGGCGCCCACCGTGTACTTGGGGTCGACGAAGTTGCCGAGCCGCACCTTGCCGCACTGGCTCAGCATCATGTAGGCGTCCCAGCGGTCGTAGCCGAACTCGGCTTCCATCCACAGCACGAGTTCCTTGTAAGCGATGCGCGCGGCGTCTTCGAGCGGGCGCGCGCTGCCGATGGCCATCACGATCTTGTCGTTCTCGAGCCGCGGCCATTCGAGCGCCCAACCCTTGATCAGGTCGACGTGGATGGTCGTGGTACTCGGGTACTCGACCGCCGTGCCGCAGACTTCACCGTCGCCCTGACACGCATGCGCATCACCGATGAAGAGCCGGCCACCGGCAATGCGCACCGGCAAATAGGTGATGCTGCCCGGGCCCATGTCGGGCAGGTCCATGTTGCCGCCGTGCGAATCGGGCGTGAGCGTGTTGATCGAATCGATCTCGGGCGAACAGCTGAGCGTACCGATGTGCGGCCGATACGGCAGCGTGACGCGCGGGCTCCAGTAGACGCCGTCTTCATCGACGTCGATCTTGCGAACGATCTCGGGCAGCGAATCGGCAAGCAGCGCGGTGAGCGACGTACCCGAGAGCGCGCCGAACTGCGGGATCATCGCGCAGGTACCGCGCGGGTTGTCGCCGCGCGGCGCCATGCTCTCGATGTAGACTGCGAGCACGTCGCCCTTCTGCGCACCTTCGACCATGATGGGCCCGTTCTGCGGGTTGACGAAGGGCATCTTCAGCACCTTGGACGGAAGATCCTGCGCCGTTTTCACGTGGCCATCGAAGGCATCTCGCGTCTGCACGACCACGCGGTCGCCCGGCTTGATCGACAGCACCGGGTCGGTATAGGGGCCGATGGTGAAGTGGTACTTGCCCTGCTTTGCCTCGGTGAGATCGTGCGTGGTGCCGACACTTCCGTGGGCCACGCCGCGCATGTGCATGATCGATGTCTTCAGCCATTCCATCTGTGGTTTCCTCAGGCGTGCACGCCGGTGTATTCGCTCATCACCGCCAAGTCGCTCAGGTGCTCGCGCGGGATTTCCTCGCCGAGCCGTCCGCGCTTGATCACCAGCACGCGCTGCGAGACGGTCGCGATGAAGTCGAGGTTCTGCTCGACAAGTACGATGGTCAAACCGAGGCGATCGCGCAGCGAGGTGAGCGTCTCGGCGATCTCATCGATGATCGACGGCTGGATGCCTTCGGTCGGTTCGTCGAGCAGCAACACGCGCGGCTTGCCGGCCAGTGCGCGAGCGAGCGCGAGCAACTGCTGCTCGCCGCCCGAGAGCGAGCCGCCAACGCGATCCAGCAGCGGCACGAGGCGGGGGAAATCGACCAGCAGCGCATCGAGTTCAGCGGCGGTGGTTTGGTGCGTCTTCACCAGCCCCATGCGCAGGTTGTCGCGCACCGAGAGCGTCGCAAAGATTTCGCGGCCCTGCGGCACGTAGGCCATACCGAGTCGCGCCCGGCCGTGCGGCGCCATTCGCGTAACGTCGCGGCCCTCGAGCAGCACGCTGCCCGCCGTCGGCTTCAATGCGCCGATGAGGCAGCGCAGGAACGTCGTCTTGCCCATGCCGTTGTGGCCGAGGATGCCGAGCGATTCGCCCGACTCGATCGTCATCGAGATCTGATGCAGGACAGGGATGGCGCCGTAGCCGGCGCTGAGGCCCGTGACGTTCAGCATGCTGGACTCAGTGCGGCTTCTTGCCGAGGTAGATCTGCTGCACCAGAGGGTCGGCCATGATCTTGTCGGGCGTGTCCTCGCGGATCACTTGACCTTGATGCAGGACCGTCACCTTCTTGGCGATCATGCGGATGAAGCTCATGTCGTGCTCCACCACAACGAGCGCGTGCTGGCGATTGATCTCGAGGATGAGTTCGGCCGTGCGAGCGACTTCGGCGTCGCTCATGCCGGCTGCCGGCTCGTCGAGCAGAATCAGCGGCGGGTCGGCCGCGAGCACCACCGCGAGCTCGACCCACTGCCGCTGGCCGTGCGCGAGCGTGCCGGTGATGGCCTCGCATTCAGCCAGCATGCCGACGCGCTCGAGCGTTGTACGCGTTACGTCCTTGGCGCGCTGCGGCGGGTTCACGCGCTGCGCCGAGAGCCACACGTTCTCCCACACCGACAGGCCGTTGAAGAGGCTCGGCACCTGCGTCTTGATGCCAATGCCCAGGCGCCCCGGTTCGTGCGGCTGCATGCGCGAGATGTCCTTGCCGCGAAACAGGATCTGCCCCGAAGTCGGCTTTACCTGGCCCGTGAGAAGCTTGAAGAAAGTGCTCTTGCCCGCACCGTTCGGGCCAATGACGCAGCGCAGTTCGGCCTCGGCCAGCGAGAAGTTCACGTCGCGTGTGGCGTGCACGCCGCCGAATCGCACGTTGAGCGCGCGCGTCTCGATCAACGGCGTCCCATCGGTCGCTGTCGTGGCCGCGGCCGTCATGCCCGTCGCTCCTCGGCGAGCGCCACAGGCTTGGCGTCGGACCTGCGCTCGGGACGCGGCCTGCGCGGCGCCACGCGCTCGAGCAGCGAACCGATGCTGGGCACGAGCCCTTTCGGCACCAGCAGCACGAAGAGCACCAGGATCGCGCCCAACACGAGGTTGGAGTTGAAGGTCTGCTGCGTGCCGATCTGCGTTGTCAACCACTGGATGAGCACGCAGCCGACCACTGGGCCCACCAGCGTGCCGAGGCCGCCGACGATGACCCAGATGATGATCTGCGCCGATTGCGCGAGGCCGAAGATGGTGGGGCTGGTGAACGAACCCCAGTTGGCAAAAAGGCAACCTGCCAGCCCGGCGATCGCGCCGCCGAGCGTGAACACGAAGAGCTTGTAGGCGCGCGGGTCATAGCCGAGCAGCTGCGCGCGTTGTTCGTTCTCCTTGATCGCGACGATGACGCGCCCGATGCGCGACGAGATCAGCGCACGCAGCCCGGCGTACACAACGATCAGCAATCCCAGCGACAGGTTGAACATGCCGCGCGGTGTGATCGTTTCATCGACGTTGCCCGGCCAGTTAAGCGGTGGAATCGCCGGGATGCCGTTGAACCCGCCGAGCGGCGCGTTGCCGATCTTCCACTCCGGGCCTGCGGTGGAGTTGACGAGGTTGAAGAGGATGAGCGTCACCGTGAGCGTGATGACGCCCATGTAGACATCGGAGAGACGGCCGTAGAAGATCACGTAGCCGAGCAGCGCCGCAAAGAGCGCAGGCACGACGACCGACAGCAGGAACGGCACGCTGCTGTCGCCGATGTTGACGACCGAGATCGCATAGGTGTAGGCGCCGAGCCCGAAGAACGCGGCCTGCCCGAAGCACAGGATTCCGCCGAACCCCCAGATGAAGCCCAGGCTCACCGCCAGCATCGACATCACCAGGTAGATCGTGACCTGGATCAGCGTGAAGTCGTCGATCCTGTTCGGCAGGAAGATCAGCAGGAACACACCGACCGCGATGCACAGCGCGGCACTTTTCCAGGAGACCGCGAAACGCGCCATCGATCCGCTCACATCGACCCCTTGAAGAACCTGCCGGTGATGCCCTGCGGCAGAAGCCGCAGCATCACGATGGCCGCGAGCAGAAGCGCCACTTCACCGAAGACCGGCGTCGTCAGGAAGGCTGCGATCTGGTTGATCGCGCCGAAGAACGATGATGCGCCGACCAATCCCGCGAGAATCGCCGGACCACCACCGATTACCGTGATGAAGGCCTTCGCGATGAACGCGCCGCCCATCGTCGGCACCACGCCGGTGAGCGGCGCGAGCAGGCCACCCGCGAGCCCCGAGAGCGCGGCGCCAACGGCGAAGGTGACCATGTAGACACGGCTCGGGCTGATGCCGAGCGCATCGGCCATCGCCGGGTTCTGCATCGTGCCACGCGCGATCAGGCCGAGTTGCGTCTTGAGCAGCACGGCCCGCAACGCGAGGCCAAGCACTACCGCGACACCGATGATCAACAGCGTATAGACCGAGACCGAATACGCACCGACCGTGAAGCTGCCGAGCGGCGTGGAGATGCCTGCGGTGGTGTTGCCGAAAGCCGTTGTGACGATGCCGACCAGAAGCAGCGACAAACCCCAGGTCGCGAGCATCGTGTCGATCATGCGGCCGTAGAGCCGCCGGATCACCAGTCGCTCCAGCACGACGCCGATCAGCCCCACAACCACAGGCGCGGCGACGAAGATGGCGATCCACAGATTGATGCCGATCTTCAGCGCACCGAGCGTCGCGTAGGCGCCCAGCATCATGAACTCACCGTGCGCGAGGTTGATGACCTTCATCATCCCGAAGATCACTGCCAGCCCCGCGGAGACGATCACGAGGCTGGCGATGCCATACAGCACCTGGATAACGACGATGGTGGCGAGATCCATCAGACTTTGATCACGTACTGCTGGTTGTCCTTCGGGTTCTTCTTCAGGTTGCAGACGGCGCTGGTGTCCGAGGGCGGCGCTTGATCGAAGGTCTGCAGGATCTTGAATTTCTTGTCCTGCACTTCGGCCAGGCTCACGTTGAGCACGCAGTGATGGGTGTTCGGATCGATCGTGACCTTGCCACTCGGCCCATCGATGCTGATGCCCGATTCGAGTGCGGCTGTGACCTTCATCTGGTCGATCGAGCCGGCTTTCTTGACCCCGTCAGCCCAAAGCTTGAAGCCCTGATAGGTACCGCAGGCGAGTTCGGTGACATTCGGATAGTCGGCGCCGAAACGCTTATGGAAGCGTTGAAGGAACGCCGTATTGCCCGGTGTCGCAAGGCTCTGGAAATAGTTGTACGAGAGCAGATAGCCATTCGCCTCTTCGGCCGACAGCACGATCTGTTCGTTGCCCACGCCGAAGGTAGACGAGGCAAGTGGAATCTTCTTGTTGAGGCCCGCCGCAGCCCACTGGCGATAGAACGAGATGTGCGCGCCGCCAACGAGCGCCGAGAACAGCATGTCGGGCTTGGCCGCTTCGATCTTCGAGATGGTCGGGCCGAAGTTCGTGACGTCGAGCGGGAAGAACTCGATCGCGACCGTCGAACCGCCGTTTTCCTGGGCGAACTTCTTCACCCATTGCGAGGTGATCTGACCATAGTTGTAGTCGGCCGCGACCACGTAGATTTTCTTGCCCCACTTTTTCATCGCGTAGGGCACGAGCTTGCCGACCGTCTGCGCCGGTGTCACGCCGGTGCAGAAAATACCGCGGTCGCAGACGCCGCCCTCGTACTGTGTGTTGTAAAAATAGAGTGTCTTGGCGCGGCCGAGCACCGGGCGAATCACCTCGCGCGAGGCCGACGTGATACCGCCCATCACGACCGCGACCTTGTCCTTCAGCGCCGCCTGCTGCGCGAACTGCGTGTAGAGCTGCATGTTCGATTGCGGGTCGTAGCTCACGAGCCGCACCTTTTTCCCGAGCAGCCCCCCAGCGGTGTTCTGCTCTTCGATGGCCAGCGTCAGCGCATCGAGCATCGGCTTGCCGTAGATGTCGAGGCCGCCGGACAGATCGTGGATGCTGCCCACGGCGATGTCGTCGGCAGCGAAAGCCGAAGCCGGCAGCAACAGACCCGAGCCGGTAGTGGCGGCGGCGTAACCGGAGGTCTTGATGAATTGGCGACGATCCATGAGTCAGCTCCTTCGTTTGCAATTGGTGGTCTCGCGCTTTGCGCAGGCGTTCAGAAAGTCTTCCAGTCGCCCGACTGTTCAAACGCGAGAGCAGCGCGATAGATCGTGCCCTCGTCGTAGTCCTTGCCAACGAGCATCAAGCCGACCGGAAGGCCGTCGACCATGCCGCAGGGAATGCTCATGGCCGGGTGGCCGGTGATGTCGGTGACGCAAGTGTTGGGCAGCATTTCGAACGCGCGCTGAATGATTTCCTCGAGCGGCGCATCAGGCTTCGGGATCGGCGTGGCCGTGAGCGGCAGCGTGGGCAACAGCAACAGGTCGAAATCGCTGAGCGCAGTGTCGTACGCCTGCTTCAACTGGCGCGTCAGGTTTTGCGCCTTGCCGTAGTAGTGACCGGTGTAGTTCTGCAGGAAATACTCGCCCAGTACCATCGTGAGCTTGAGCGTTTCGGAGAGCTCGTCGGCACGCTTCCTCCAGCCGTTGTGGTGGTCGATCAGCGCGGTGTCGAACAGGCCTTTGTAGTTGAAGCCGTAGCCGTTGTCTTTCATCATCTGCTGCGTTGCGCCTTCTGCGGCGATGGGCAGCCAGATGGCCGGCCCGACGGCATGCATCGGCACCGAAACTTCCACGACGGTCGCGCCCAGCTTGGCCAGACGCTGCGCTGCCTCGCGCACCTTGGCATCGACCTCGGGCATCGACTGCGGCCAACCGAAGCCTTCCTTGACGACGCCGATCTTCATGCCCTTGACGCCACCCTTCATCAGATCGGTATAAGCCTTCGCGGCCTGCCCGGCATGCTGGCGCGGATCGAGCCCGTCGGGGCCGGCGAGCACTTCGAGCATCAGCGCGTTGTCGGTGACGTTGGAGGTCATCGGGCCGGTGTGGTCGATGGTCACTTCGATCGGCATCACGCCGGTGTAGGGCACGAGTCCCCAGGTCGGCTTCATGCCGTAGATGCCGCAATAGGAAGCCGGCATGCGGATCGAGCCGCCCTGGTCGCCGCCGATCGCCAGATCGACTTCGCCGGCCGCGACCAGCGCCGCGCTGCCGGACGACGATCCGCCGGCCGAGTAGCCCTGCCGCAGCGGGTTGTGCACCGGACCGCTCGCGCTGGTGTGCGAGCCGCCGGAGAAGCAGAACATCTCGCAGACCGCCTTGCCGGCAATCGTGGCGCCCGCGTCGAGCAGCCGCGTGACGATGGTCGCGTCGATCGTGGGCACGAAGCCTTCCAGCGTCGGCGAGCCGTTCATCATGGGCACGCCGGCCACGCAGACGTTGTCCTTGATGGCCACGGTCTTGCCTGCGAGCTTGCCGCCCGGGGCGCCGGTGATCCTGGTCTTGACGTACCACGCGGAATACTTGTTTTCTTCGCCGGTGGGCTTGTACGACTTGCCGCGTGGGTACTTCACCGCGGGCAAATAGTCGGGCAATTCGTCGACGATGTCGTAGGCATCGAAGTTGGGCTGCAGGAGAACCCGATAGGCCTCTGCCTTGGTGTCGTCGAGATGAATGCCGAGACTCAGCGCAACGGCCTTGACCTGCCCGGAAGAGGGACGCGTGACTGCCATGGGGTAACTCCGTCAACAAGGATGAAAATGAACCAGCGGAGCGATGCGATCAAAGCCCTGCCGATGCATCTTATGAGTTGATATTTTCCGAGTCAAGCCACTTCTGTCTGGTTGAATGACCCACCCCAAGCCTGATATCAATGCGGTTTCAAGTCCGAAGCGCAACGGTCTTGAGTCAGTGGGTTGAGGGTGATGATTGATGAGCCGACGCGAGCATTTGTTTGAACACTGCCAAGGGCGTGTTGAAAGCGTGCGTGGCGCGAGGCCGGTTGTTCAGGCTGTCGGCGATGCCGTCGAGATCGTCTTGAGTGAAGGTGCTCAGGTCCGTGCCCTTGGGCAAGTACTGACGCAGCAGCCCGTTGGTGTTCTCGCAGGTGCCGCGCGACCACGGACTGTGCGGGTCACAGAAGTAGACCTTCACGCCGGTGCGCTGCGTCAGATCCTTGTGCATGGTCAGTTCCTTGCCCTGGTCATAGATGAGGCTTCGGCGCAGCGGCGCGGCAATCGAATTCAGCTTGGCAGAAAAGCCCGCCAGCGCCGAGGCG
>JANXZA010000276.1 GCA_025355745.1 Rhizobacter sp.
AGCGGACAAAGCGGACAAAGCGGAGTCGGACATGACAGGTCTCCAGGGGCAATGATCCATGCGGTGCGACATGATCGCACCCAGTTGCCCTCTCTGTCCGCTCTACCTGAGAGATTGGCGCCAAGCTCTTTCAAGCCCGCCGCTTGCCCCTTCGGTGGGCCCGCTCGGGGCGGGCCTCTCTCCAGCGAGGAACGCTTCTGCTGAAGCGCTTGTCAGTCCCCTTTGCCTGAGCGTTCGACCGGTGGGTCTGCGCCTTCGGCGGCTTCGCGAGCCGAATTCAATTCGATTCGCGACGCTCTCTCCTGACCGGCGAAAGTGTAGCAGCGACACCGATAATCGCGCCCCATGACCGAAGCAACCCAGGGCGAGACACGGCCGGAGCAGCCAGGATTTGCGGAGCCGGAATGGCTGCGCGTCGAGTCACTCGACCTTGAAGCGCAGGGCGTGGCGCACAACTTCGCCGGCAAGGTCGTGTTCATCGAAGACGCGTTGCCGGGCGAAGAAGTGCAGGTGCGCGTGGGCCGGCGCAAGAAAGCCTGGGAGCAGGCGACGATGACTGCGATGCGGCGCGAAAGCGCGCAGCGCGTGCGACCGAAGTGCTCGCACTTCGGCACCTGCGGCGGCTGCAAGATGCAGCACCTGCATGTCGGCGCGCAGGTCGCGACCAAGCAGCGAGCGCTCGAAGATGCACTCCGGCATATCGGCAAGTTGCAGCCCGAACAGATGCTGCGTCCGATCGAGGGGCCGGCGTGGGGCTACCGCTACCGGGCTCGCTTGTCGGTGCGCTTCGTCGCGAAGAAAGGCAAGGTGCTGGTCGGCTTCCACGAACGCAAGTCGAGCTTCGTCGCCGACATGGACAGTTGCGAGGTGCTGCCCGCCTCGGTGAGCGCGCTGCTGCTGCCGCTGCGCGAGCTGATTGCGGCGATGGACCAGCGCGATCAACTGCCGCAGATCGAACTGGCGATGGGCGACGCGGTCACAGCCCTGGTGCTGCGCCATCTGGCACCGCTGGGCGAGGCCGATCTGGCGCGGCTGCGGGATTTCGCGGCCGTGCATTCGGTGCAATGGTGGCTGCAATCGAAGGGGCCGGACACGGTGCGCCGGCTCGACGAAGGTGGCGCCACGCTGGCCTATTCGCTGCCGGAGTTCGGCATCGACATGCCGTTCAGGCCGACCGACTTCACCCAGGTCAACCCACACATCAACCGCGTGCTCGTGACGCGCGCGTTGCGCTTGCTAGCCCCGCAGCCGCAAGAACGCGTGATCGACTGGTTTTGCGGCCTGGGCAACTTCACCTTGCCGATCGCCACCCAGGCGCGCGAGGCGCTCGGCGTGGAAGGCAGCGAGGCGCTGGTGCAGCGCGCGCGTGACAACGCCGTGCTGAACGGCCTAGGGGATCGCGCCCGGTTCGCCACCGCCGATTTGTTCGAGCTGGGCGCGGCCGACCTCGTGGCCCACGGCCAGGCCGACAAGTGGCTGGTCGATCCGCCCCGCGAAGGCGCGTTCGCGCTGATGAAGGCGCTGCTGGACGTGACCATCGATCCCTCGCTGGCACCGGGATTCACGCCCCCAGCGCGCATCGTTTACGTGAGCTGCAACCCCGCGACCCTGGCCCGTGACGCCGGCCTGCTGGTCAACGAGGCCGGCTACCGCTGTACGGCGGCCGGTGCGGTCAACATGTTCCCGCACACCGCCCATGTCGAAAGCCTTGCGGTCTTCGACCGCGAGGCGTCGGCGTAAGGTGGCGTCGCGAAGCGACGCGGGCCGGAGCCAAAGCATGGCCGTCTTCGAACGACGCTGAGCCCAAAAAACATCAAGGCCCCGAACGGGGCCTTGAGGATCCAGCGAGGCGCTGAGGATTCGAGCGCCCGTTTATTCGCTGCTGCTGGTCAACCCAAGAATCGACAACAGCGACTGGAACACGTTGTACAGGCTCAGGTACACGCCCAAGGTGGCAGTGATGTAGTTGGTTTCTTCACCGTCGCGGACGCGCTTCAGGTCGTACAG
>JANXZA010000104.1 GCA_025355745.1 Rhizobacter sp.
TCACGCCCACCGGTACTTGGCAAGGGCTTCGCGGCTGACGAGCAGCACCTGGTCGTCACCGGCGCTGGTTTCGAGCCAGGCCACTTCGAGGCGCCGGAAGGCGTGTTCGAAGTGGCCGCGTTCGTTGCCGATTTCGAGCACCAGCACGGCGTCGACCGTCATGTGCTTCGGGGCTTCGCGCAGGATGGTTCGCACCAAATCCATGCCGTCGGCGCCGCCGGCCAGCGCCAGGGCAGGCTCGGCGCGGTACTCCGGCGGCAGGGCGAGCATGCTTTGGGTGTTCACATACGGCGGGTTGCAGACGATCAGGTCGTACGGGCCGCGCACGGCGGCGAGCAGGTCGGAGCGCAGCAGCGTGATGCGCTTGGCCATGCCATGCTTGTCGACGTTGATGCGCGCCACCGCGAGCGCGTCGTCCGAGACATCGGCGGCGTCCACCGTCACCTCGGGGTAGGCCAGCGCGGTGATCACGGCCAGACTGCCGTTGCCGGTGCACAGGTCGAGCACGCTGCGGGTCTCGTCCGACAGCCACGCATCCAGCGTGCCGGCGCCTTCGCCATCGGCCAGCAGTTCGGCGATGAAAGAGCGCGGCACGATGGTCCGCTCATCAACATAGAACGGCACGTTCTGCAGCCAGGCTTCATGCGTCAGGTAAGCGGCCGGCCGGCGCGTTTCGATGCGTTGCGTGATCAGGGCTTCGGCCTTGGCCCGCTCGTCCGGCGCGAGTTCCTTCTGCGCCTTCGCTTCGAGCGCGTCGAGCGGCAGGCCGAGTGACCAGAGCACCAGCCAGGCCGCCTCGTCGAAGGCGTTGCTGGTGCCGTGGCCAAACGAAACGCCCGCCTGTTTGAGGCGGGCGCTCTGCGCGGTGATGAGGTCGATGAGGGTCATGTCAGTAGGCGCAAGAGCGTATCGCGGTAGATGTTCTTCAACGGGTCGAGGCTCGCCACGGCCACGCACTCGTCGATCTTGTGGATGCTGGCGTTGACCGGGCCGAACTCGATCACCTGCGGGCAGATCTTCGCGATAAAGCGGCCATCCGAGGTGCCGCCGGTGGTCGAGAGTTCGGTCGTGATTCCGGTCTCGGCATGGATGGCGCGGCGCAGCGCGTCGCTCAATGTGCCCACCGGCGTCAGGAAGGGCTCGCCGCCTAACGTCCAGTCCAGGCGGTAGTCGAGCGCGTGGCGGTCAAGCACCGCATGGACCCGATCGCGCAGCGACTGCGGGGTCGATTCGGTGCAGAAGCGGAAGTTGAAGTCGACCACCGCCGTGCCCGGAATCACATTCCCCGCGCCGGTTCCGGCATGCAGGTTCGAGACCTGACAGCTGGTCGGCGGGAAGTGGTCGTTGCCGGCGTCCCAGTGCATCGCGACCAGCTCTGCCAAGGCCGGCGCCAGGCTGTGAATCGGGTTCTTGGCGAGGTGCGGATAGGCGATGTGGCCTTGCACGCCCAACACGCTCAGCTTGCCCGACAAGCTGCCGCGCCGGCCGTTCTTGATCATGTCGCCGAGCGCGTGCACAGAGGTCGGCTCGCCGACGATGCAGCAGTCGATGCGCTCGCCGCGCGCGCTCAGCGCGGCGCAGACCTTGACCGTGCCGTCGAGCGCCGGGCCTTCCTCGTCGCTGGTCAGCAGGAAGGCGAGCGAGCCTTTGTGGCCGGGCGCGGCGGCGACGAATTCCTCGGCCGCCACCACCATTGCGGCGAGCGAGGTCTTCATGTCGGCGGCCCCCCTGCCGTACAGGTGACCGTCGCGGTGCGACGGCACGAAGGGGTCGCTGCGCCACTGTTCGAGCGGGCCGGTCGGCACCACGTCGGTGTGGCCGGCGAAGGCCAGCAGCGGGGCCATTGGGTCGGTGCCGCGGCGCACCGCCCACAAGTTGGCGACCGGTGCCTCGGTCGGCCCGAACTGCATCGTCTCGCACTCGAAGCCGAGGGCGGTCAGGCGCTCGGCGATGAGTGCCTGGCAGCCGCCATCGGCCGGCGTGACGGAGCGGCGCGAGATCAACTGTTCGGCGAGGTGGAGCGTTCGGGACATGGCGGGTCAGCGGAAGGGAAGAGGCAGGAGAGAGGCAGGAGAGAGGCACGAGAGAGGCAGGGGAGAGGCAGGGGAGAGGCAGAGAAGAGGCCGGCAAGCGTTGAAGATGCCGGTCAGGAAACGAGATCAGGGACGGCGATCAAAAGCGCCGCCCGGTGCCGGCCGCGACAACCGGTTCTTCGGGCCGCACATCGAGCGTGATCTCGGTGAACACCGGCTGGTCGTCGTGGTCTTCCTTTTTCGTCACGATGCGCGGAACGGGCGCCGTGTCGTTCTGCAGCCGCCACATCAGGTTCGTCGGCGAGTCGGCGTAGGCCAGGCCTTCGTCGCGGCTGATCAAGCCCTGGGCAATGAGCCGCGCCAGGTCTTTTTCAAAGGTCTGCGATCCTTCGGCGAGCGACTTCTCCATGGCCTCCTTCACACCGCTGAAGTCGCCCTGCTCGATCAACTCCGACACCAGCTTGGTGTTGAGCATCACCTCGACCGCTGGCACGCGCCCACCCGCCGTGGCCCGCAACAGGCGCTGCGAGATGATCGAACGCAGGCCGGCTGCCAGGTCGCCGAGCAAGGCAGGCCGTGCCTCGGGCGCATAGAACGACAGGATGCGGCCGAGCGCGTGGTAGCTGTTGTTGGCGTGCAGGGTGGACAACACGAGGTGGCCGGACAGCGCGTACGAGATCGCCGCCGTCATCGTTTCGCGGTCGCGGATCTCACCGATCATGATGCAGTCGGGCGCCTGCCGCAGCGCGTTCTTCAGGCCGATCTGCAGAGACTGCGTGTCGCGCCCGACCTCGCGCTGGTTCACCACCGACTTCTTGTTGTTGAAGAGGAATTCGATCGGGTCTTCGATGGTCAGGATGTGGCCGGCGAGCTGCTGGTTGCGCTGCTCCAGCATTGAGGCCAGCGTCGTGCTCTTGCCGGCGCCGGTGGCGCCCACCATCAGGATCAGCCCGCGCTTTTCGAGCACCATCGTGTTCAGCACCGCCGGCACGTTCAGGCTTTCCAGCGACGGGATCAGGAACGGGATGCAGCGGAACACCGCGGCGATGGTGCCGCGCTGCCGGAACGCGCTGAGGCGGAAGCTGCCGACACCCGACAAGCCGATGCCGATGTTCAGTTCGCCGGTGTCGTCCAGGTCTTCGAGCTGGCTCGGCGTGAGCAGCTCGGCCAGCAACTGGCGCGGCTGGGTGTGCGTGAGCGGCTGGTCGCTGAGCTGCAGCAACTGGCCGTTGATCTTGATCAGGATCGGCGAGCTGGCCGAAAGGTACACGTCGGACGCGCCTTTCTCGGACATCAGCCGCAGCACCCGTTCCATGTTGTCAGCGCTCATCGGTCAGGCCCTCAGCAGGTCGTTGATGCTGGTCTTGGCGCGCGTCTGCGCGTCGACCCGCTTCACGATCACGGCGCAGTACAGGCTGTACTTGCCGTCGGCACTTGGCAGGTTGCCGCTCACCACCACCGAGCCTGCGGGCACGCGGCCGTACGTGACCTCGCCGCTGGCGCGGTCGTAGATCTTCGTGCTCTGGCCGATGTACACGCCCATCGACAGCACCGAGTTTTCCTCGACGATCACGCCCTCGACGACCTCGGACCGCGCGCCGATGAAGCAGTTGTCTTCGATGATGGTCGGGTTCGCCTGCATCGGCTCGAGCACACCGCCGATGCCGACCCCACCGCTCAGGTGCACGTTCTTGCCGATCTGCGCACACGAGCCGACGGCGGCCCAGGTGTCGACCATCGTGCCTTCATCGACATACGCGCCGATGTTCACGAACGACGGCATCAGGATCGCATTCTTCGCGATGAAGCTGCCGCGCCGCGCCACCGCCGGCGGCACCACGCGCACCCCGGTTTCGCGCATCTGGGCTTCGTCGAGGTGGGCGAACTTGGTCTGCACCTTGTCGTAGAAGCCGAGGTCGCCGGCCCGCATCAGCTTGTTGTCGTTCAGGCGAAAGCTCAGCAGCACGGCCTTCTTGATCCACTGGTTCACGGTCCACCGGCCCACGCCCTGGCGCTCGGCAACGCGGATGCGCCCGGCGTTCAGCTCTCCGATCACATGCTCGACCGCCTCGCGCACATCCGGGCTGTTGACGCTGGTCAGCGCGGCGCGGCCCTCCCAGGCCAGGTCGATGATGGACTGCATCTCGTGCGGGCTTGCGGCGGTGGCGGGCGTGCTGGCGTCGGTCATGGGCGGTGGCTCACAGAGGTCAGGGGTGGGAAGTTTGAACAAAGGCCTGGATGCGCCGGGCGGCTTCGACGCAGTCGTCGAGCCCGGCCACGAGCGCCAGGCGGATGCGCCCCGCGCCCGGGTTCACGCCGGCCGATTCGCGTGCCAGCAGGCTGCCGGGCAAGACCGCCACATTGTATTGACCGAGCAGCGCGAGGGCGAACGCCACATCGTCGCCGCGCGGGGCCACGGCAGACACATCGGCCCAGAGGTAGAAACCGGCGTCGGGCAGGGTCACACTGAGCACGTCGGCCAGCATCGGCGTGACCAGGGCGAACTTGGCGCGGTACAGCGCGCGGTTCGCCACCACATGGGCTTCGTCGTTCCAGGCCGCGATGCTGGCGTGCTGCACCACCGGGCTCATCGCGCTGCCGTGGTACGTGCGGTAGAGCAGGAATTGCTTGAGGATGTCGGCATCGCCGGCGACGAAGCCGGAGCGCATGCCCGGCACGTTGGAGCGCTTCGACAGGCTGGTGAAGGCAACGAGATTGCGCAGGTCAGAGCGGCCGAGTTGGTGCGCCGCTTCGATCGAGCCGAGCGGCGGTTCGTCGCGGAAGTAGATCTCGGAATAGCACTCGTCGGAGGCGATCACGAAGCCGTGCCGGTCGCTCAACTCGAACAAGCGCTGCCACTCCGCAAGCGGCATCACCGCGCCGGTCGGGTTGCCGGGCGAGCAGACGAACAGCAGCTGCGTGCGGGCCCACACCGCATCCGGCACGCTGGCCCAGTCGGCGGCGAAGTTGCGGGCCGGGTCGCTGTTCACGAACACCGTCTGCGCACCGGCCAGCAGCGCCGCGCCTTCGTAAATTTGATAGAACGGATTCGGGCAGACCACGGTCGCACCCGCGCGGGTCGGGTCGATCACGGTTTGAGCCAGCGCGAACAAGGCCTCGCGCGAGCCGTTCACCGGCAGCACCTGGCGGGCCGGGTCAACTGTGACGCCGTAGCGGCGCTGCAGCCAGCCGGCGATGGCCTCGCGCAGAGCAGGCTCACCGGCAGTGGCGGGGTAGCGCGACAGGCCGTGCAGGTTTTCGATGAGCGCCTGGCGAACGGCCTGCGGCGCGGGGTGTTGCGGCTCGCCCATGCCCAGGCTGATGGGTGCGAAGGCCGGATTCGGCACGATATCGCGGGTCAGCGAACGCAGCCGCTCGAACGGGTAGGGGTGGAGCTTGGCGAGCAGCGGATTCATCGCCGCGATTATCGGGGATGACCCGCATCGCAACGCGCCGGCCGGCGCGCGCTGAGGGCGGGGCAGCGGATCGTCCTACAGCGCGATGCGGGATCAGAGCGCAAGCTGATTGTTCACCAGCCTTGTGCTGCGTCTCGACCGAGGATGCACCGTGAAAACCGCCTGCCTGAAACCTGTGATCGTGCTGGCCATGACGTGCCTGTCGCTGGCGTCGATGGCGCAAACGACTGCGCCCACAGCTGTGCCCACGTCCCCGCCGGAATCGACCGCGTCGGCATCGGTGCCGACGCGGACCCGACCCGGCCCCCGGCTGCTGACCCCGGTCGAATCGCGCGACAGCGCAACCCAGCCGGGCGATGTGCGGCCCGAGCATGCTGTCACGCCGCAGGTCAGCATTCCGCTCGGCAAGACGCCGCCCGCGGCCCGAACGCCCGAGCCGATCGGGGCAAAGCGCAATCGGCCTGCGGCGGATGCGGGTGTCGACGATGCCGTCGCGCGCTGCGAGTCCCAGATCGGCGAGCAGGTGCGCGCCAAGTGCCGCGACCGCCTCGCCCGCGAAGCCCGCCGCCCTTGATTTAGTCTCCCTCCCCTTGATTTATTCCCTCTCTCCTCCGGGGAGAGGGAGGGGATGAGGGTGAGCGTTCCGCGCTTCTTCCGCCCCCATGGCGCCGCTCCAGTTCGTCCCGCCGCCTCGGGTCCACATTCACCTTGCCCAAATCCCCCCGCACATGCGGCAGCGCCATCAACCTCGGGTCCATCACCCGGAACCACAGCGCCGGAACATACGACAACGGGAACATCCCGAAGTAGCCGCTCGGCAGTTGCGGCAAGTCCTCGAAGTGACGCAGCGACTGGTAGCGCCGCGACGGGTAGGCGTGATGGTCGGAGTGGCGTTGCAGATGAAACGTCGCGAGGTTCGTCACCAGGTGGTTGGTGTTCCAGGAGTGGTGTGGTTGCGGCGCCTCATAGCGGCCATCGGGCAGGCGCTCGCGCAGCAGGCCGTAGTGCTCGATGTAGTTAGCCGACGTGAGCTGCCACCACGCGACCAGGTTGTGAATGGCCAGGAACGGCAGCATCACCCAGCCGAACGCGGCGACCAGGCCGAGCTGAAGCACGGCGGTCACGGCGTACGACTGCAGCATCGTGTTGCCCGCACTCCACGGCCGCCGGCCGAGCTGTGCGAGCCGCTGTGCTTCGAGCTGCCAGGCCCGCCGGATGCCGCCCGGCACCTCGCGCAACGCGAAGCGGTAGATGCTTTCGCCCATGCGCGCGCTCGCATGGTCTTGGGGTGTCGACACGAACCGGTGGTGGCCGCGCCCATGCTCGACCGTGAAGTGCCCATAGGCCGGCACCGCCAGCACCAGCCGCGCCAGCCACTGTTCGACCGCCGTGTGCTTGTGGCCGAGCTCATGGCCGGTGTTGATGCCCAGGCCCGAATCGGTGCCGGCCACATAAGCCAGGATCAGCACCGCCCACCACGACAGCCCCTGCGTGCCGACCCACCATGCGCAGCCGATCAGCGCGATGAAATGCAGCGGCACGGTGGCCCAGGTCAGCCAGCGGTAGTAGCGGTCGGCGTCGAGCTGTGGCACGACAGCCTCGGGCGGGTTGTTGCGGTCTTCGCCGATCAGGAAGTCGAGCAGCGGCATCAGCCCGTAACTGATGACGAGCGGCAGCGCCAGTGCGATCTGGTAGCCGGTGTACGAATGCGCGGCCATGCCGGCGAACGGCAGCAGCGGGTAGACGACGGACAGCGCCCAGGCCCATCGTTTGCGGTCGCGGTAGGCAACGCTGCTGGCGTTAATGTCGCCAGCGGCGGCGGGAGCGTGGTAGGTCACGGTCATGGTCAGTGCCCGGGCAGTCGGTCTGGGGTACGAGGGTCAGGCGACATCGAGGTCTTCCCAAAAGGACGATTTCCAGGTGTCAGCGCCATCGAGCAAGAGGATGCGGACATCACCGATCACCTCGGGTTCGAAGTTCCTGATGTTTACACCCATCCTTCGGTATTTCAGGGGGTCGAGGGGTTCCCAGTGCGTCGTGCATCCACAGGTCTTGCAGCGCACGGTGCGCAGGGTCTTGTCGCCCTGAATGTACTCGTCGGTGTTCTCGGGGTGGCCATGAATCTTCACCGTGTGCGCGTCGAAGTAAGCCCACAGCGTGCCCAGTCTTCGGCACAGGGAACAGTTGCAGTTGGTGACCTCGGCCGGGCGAGCGGGGATCTCGATTCGAACGGCGCCGCAGTGGCAGGTGGCATTCAGCATGGTTCGGCAACGGATGTGGGGTTGTCGTAAACCGAGGTGCTCGATTCGCACCCTGCGTGGCTAACGTTTGATTCAAGCGGATTGCAGAACGCAACTCGCGTGAAGCATTCGGCAGGGCACTGTGGCGGCTACGCCCGAATGACTTGACACGGGAAACACCCCTGGCGGGCGTTGTGCAAATGAATGTACTCGACCTGTTCGTCGCGGAAGTGCATCAGGAGTTCCTGCGCCGTGAGCGCTCCGTCGCACAGGCTGGCGGCCACGATCGTGTGGGCAGCGTCGTAGGCACGCACTGACATGAGGCGATGTGGCGCTGCGCACCCGGTTACTTCAACTTCGTCATGCCATGCCGATCAGCGGTCTGGCCGGATTCAGACACGCGGTTCTGGCGCAGTCTTGCTGTGCGCGGGGCAGCGCTTTCAGCGTGGGCTAACGGCTCGCATGAGCGTCTATTCGAATTCGCAGTCCGATGTTGACTCGCTCGGCCTACACGCATTTCAGCTGCATCGCGACTCCTCAGCGCAGCCGCTCGCCCGCAGCGCAGGCCTCGAAAAGTTTCGCAAGCCGGGCCGCGCGGGTGTCGGGCTTCTTGGCCCGGACGACCCAGTGCAGAACCACCTTGCGATAACTTGGCGGTGTGGCTTCAAGAAAGCGCCAGGCCGTCGGGTGCTGTTTGAATTTCCGCACTTCGTCGTTCGAGAGGCTGGCCGTTTCTTCCTGCTCGTACGCGTAGACACCCGACTTCGCATCGGTGCGGTGCGCGAAGGCCCTGGCGCCTGCTGGTTGCACTCGGGCCTCGGCCTGAAGCCGACGGAATTTGGCAATGTTGACCGCGCTCCAGATCGATGTCGGCTTGCGCGGCGTGAAGCGGATCTGGTACGCCTGCGCGTCGATCTGCTTTCGAACCCCGTCGATCCAGCCGACACAGAGCACCTCATCGACCGCCTCGGACCAGCCCATGCTCGGCCGCCCGGAGCCGACCTTGTGAAAGCCGACGATCAGCTCGGCCGAGGTGGCTGCATTCGCAGCCAGCCACTGCCGGAACTGCTCGGGTGTGGCGAAGAACTTCGGGGCTGTCATCGAAACTGCGCGGCCGCCCGGCTTGAGGTTCGCCTCAGAGCCAGCCAACGCAGCCCGGTGCACCACAGCGGCACGCCAGCCGGCCCTCGTGGTGGGTCTCACCGTAATTTACGGTGATCTCGTCGCCGACCGCGATGGCGCGCAGCGAATAGAACTCGACCCGACCCTGACGGATGCACAGCCGCGCATTCGGGGCGCAGGCATGGTTGGTGTAGCGCATCGGGTCCGGCGACTTCGAGAAGTCGATGGCGGTCTTGGCCGACACCTCGACGATCATGATGCGTTCGCTGCGCGTAGCGCGAATGCGCGCCGCGTCCACGCTGATGTGCTCACCGCGAATCTCGCCGATCTTGCGGCGCGCGGGGATGGCCTCGGCCGCGAACACACCGAGGCCGTCGATGCTGCTGGGGCGCGCGACCACGTCGAACTTCTGGTACGCGGGCCGGGCCGAGACACCTGGCCCGGCGAGCGGATCGGCAGCCAACGACACGCTCATCGCGCCGTGTCGGCCAGGCCCGTCTGCGCGGCAAACCCCGGCAACGCGACCGGCGCCTGCGGTTTCCAGCCCTTCTTGCGGTGCTCGGCGACCACGTTGGTGTAGATGCCGCCGCGCACATACCACTTCGCAGTGATGCGGGCAAAGCGCGGGGCCGCCACCGCGACGATCGCATCGAGGATGTCATTCGTCACCTTCTCGTGGAAGGCGCCTTCATCGCGAAAGCTCCACAGGTACATCTTCAAACTCTTCAATTCGATGCAGCGCCGGTCGGCCACCATGTCGACGCTGAAGTGCGCGAAGTCGGGCTGGCCGGTGAGCGGGCACAGGCAGGTGAATTCGGGAATCTGGAACTGGATCGCATAGTCGCGTTGCGGCGCTGGGTTCGGGAACACCAGCAGTTCCTTGCTCGGCGCGGTGGGCGGGTTGGCAGGCATCTCGCGCTGCCGGGCGGCTGCCTTCTGGGGGGGTGTGGTCTTGGCCATTTCAATGCGGTTTGCGCTGCTGATTGGGGTGCTGTTTGGGGTGGGGGCTGGAGATGCCTCGATGCTATCATCGTGCCCGCTTCAAGCCCTGCAAACTGCCGGTTTTCTTCAACCGAATCAAGCACTTAGGCGCCATCTGCCTGTCCCTCGCCCATGCGCCTGAACTCGATCAAGCTGTCCGGTTTCAAGTCTTTCGCCGAACCCACCCACTTCCAGTTGCCGGGCCAGCTCGTTGGCGTGGTCGGGCCGAACGGCTGCGGCAAATCGAACATCATGGACGCGGTGCGCTGGGTGCTCGGTGAGAGCAAGGCCAGCGAGTTGCGCGGCGAGTCGATGCAGGACGTGATCTTCAACGGCTCGGGGCTGCGCAAGCCGGCCTCGCGCTCCAGCGTTGAACTGATCTTCAGCAACGAAGACGGCCGCGCCGGCGGGCAGTGGAACCGCTTTGCCGAGATTGCGGTGAAGCGCGTGTTGACGCGCGACGGCACCAGCAGCTACTACATCAACAACCAGCCGGTGCGCCGGCGCGATGTGCAGGACGTGTTCCTCGGCACCGGCCTTGGCCCGCGCGCCTACGCCATCATCGGCCAGGGCACGATCAGCCGCATCATCGAGAGCAAGCCCGAAGAGTTGCGCCTGTTCCTCGAAGAGGCCGCCGGTGTCTCGAAGTACAAGGAACGGCGCCGCGAGACCGAGAACCGGCTGAAGGACACGCGCGAAAACCTGACCCGCGTCGAAGACATCCTGCGCGAGCTGAACAGCAACCTCGAGAAGCTCGAAAAGCAGGCTGAGGTGGCAGGCCAATACCGCGGCTTGCAGACGTCGGGCGAGTTGAAGCTGCACCAGCTCTGGTTCCTGAAGCACCGCGACGCGGCGAGCGAAGAAGCGCGTGTGAAGAAGAACGTGAGCGAAGCGGTGACCGCGCTCGAAGCGCGCACCGCCGAGCTGCGCCGCGGCGAGGCCGAGTTGGAGGCGGTGCGCGAGAAGCACTACGCCGCAGGCGACGCGCTGCATGCGCAGCAGGGCTCGCTGGCCGAAGCCGCGCTCGAGGTGAGCCGGCTTGAAGAGCGCATCCGCTATGTGGTCGAAGGGCGGGCGCGGGTCGAGCAGCGGCTCGTCGAGTTGAAGGTGCAGGGCGAGCAGTGGGCGCAGCGCCAGCTCGAAGCGCAGGACGAACTGGAACGAACCGCCGCCCAGATATCCACGGCCGACGAGCAAGGCGAGGTGCTGGCCGCGCAGGCCGAGGAACAGTCGGCGAATCTGCCGACCTTCGAGGACGCGCTGCGCAACGCCCAGAACGCCAGCAACCAGCAGCGCACGCAGGTCGCGGCGGTGCAGCAGCAGATCCAGGTGCTGGCGGCCGAGAGCCGCGCGGTTGATGACCAGCGCCGTCAGTTCAATGCGCGGCGCGACAAGCTCGGCGGCGAACGCCAGCAGCTCGCCGTGCCCGACCTCGACCGGCTGGCCGAGTTGCAGCACCAGCACGCCGCGAGCGAGGCAGCGCAAGGCCTTGCTGATGCGCGCCTGCACGCGCTGACCGAGCAGGTGCCGGCGCTTGACAAGGCGCGGCGCCTGAGCCAGGCCGCTGTCAACGGCGAAGGCGGCAAGCAGGCCGACCTGAGCGCGCGCCTCGATGCGCTGCGCGCGCTGCAAGAGAAGGTGCAGACCGAAGGCGAGCTCAAGCCCTGGCTGGCCAGGCACGGCCTGGACGGGCTGCAAGGCCTGTGGACCCGGATCCACATCGAGCCGGGCTGGGAAACCGCGCTGGAAGCGGCGTTGCGCGAGCGCATGGGCGCGCTCGAAGTCGGCAGACTCGACACAGTGCGCGCCTTCGCCAGCGACGCGCCGCCCGCCAAGCTGGCGTTCTACAGGCTGCCTGACGCGGCCATCCCGAACACGCACCAGACGCTGCCAAAACTCAGTGACCTGCTGCGCCTGAACGACCCCGGCCTGACGGCCTTGCTGAACGATTGGCTCGAAGGCGTGTACACCGCCGCGACGCTCGACGAAGCGCTGGTGGCGCGCGGCACGCTGACTCACGGCGAAGTCATCATGACCCGCGACGGCCACGCGGTGAGCCAGTACGCGGTGAGCTTTCACGCGCCCGACTCCGAACAGGCCGGCATGCTGGCGCGCGCCCAGGAGATCGAGAACCTGGCGCGCCAGTTGCGCGCCCAAGCCTTGATCCACGATGAAGCGCGAAGCGCGCTGGTGCGGGCCGAGGCCGCGTACACCGAGGCATCGCAGCGCCTCACCGGCGTGCGTCGCGAGGCCGGTGAAGCGCAGACGCGCGCGCACCAGTTGCAAGTCGAATGGCTACGCCTGTCGCAGCTCGCCGAAGCCAGCAGCACGCGCCGCGCCCAGCTCGATGTCGAGCTGGCCGAAGCCGACGCACGGCTCGAAGAACTGGCCGAACGTGGCACCACCGGCGAGGCGCGGTTCGAGGAACTCGACATGCAACTCGGCGTGACCCAGGAGCGCCATGCCGAGTTGGACGATGCCGTCATCGGCACTGAGCGCACGCTTGCCGAGGCGCGAGAGCAACTGCGCGCGCTCGAGCGCCAATCGCAGGAAGCGCAGTTCGCGTCGCGAACGCTGGCGGCGCGGCGCGGCGAGTTGCAGCGCGGCATCGAGACGGCGGTGCAGCAGCTTGCCGGCAACGAACAGTCACTCGCGCAACTGCACGAAGAACTGGTGCGCCTGACCGACGCCGCCGCCCAGGCCGGCCTGCAGACCGCGCTCGCGCTGCGGCTCGAACGCGAGGCCGCGCTGGGCGCGGCACGCAGCGACTACGACGACCTGACGCTGCGTCTGCGGCGCGCCGACGAGCAGCGCCTGCAGCACGAGCAAAGCCTGCAGCCGCTGCGCGATCGCATCACCAAATTGCAGCTCGAAGAGCAGGCCGCGCAGCTCGGCGGCGCGCAGTACCTGGATCAGCTGGTGGCGGCGAATGTCGACTTCGAAGCGCTCGCGGCCGGCATCGAACAAAGCGCCGTGAAGCTCGCCGGCCTGCAAGCCGAGATCGACCGCATCAACCGCGAGATCGCTGCGCTCGGTGCCGTCAACCTGGCGGCACTCGATGAGCTGAGCGCGTCGCGCGAACGCAAGACCTTCCTCGACGCGCAGAACGCCGACCTGATCGAGGCGATGACCACGCTCGAAGGCGCGATCCACAAGATCGACCTCGAAACCCGCGACCTGCTGGCCAGCACCTTCGACCAGGTCAACGAGCACTTCGGCCGCATGTTCCCGGAGCTGTTCGGAGGCGGCAACGCCAAGCTGGTGATGACCGGCGACGAGATCCTGGATGCCGGCGTGCAGGTCATGGCGCAGCCGCCGGGCAAGAAGAACAGCACCATCCATTTGCTGTCGGGCGGCGAGAAGGCGCTGACCGCCATCGCGCTGGTATTCGCGATCTTCCAGCTCAACCCGGCACCGTTCTGCCTGCTCGACGAGGTCGACGCGCCGCTCGACGACGCCAACACCGAGCGCTATGCCAAGCTCGTCAAAGAGATGGCCAAGGCGACGCAGTTCCTCTTCATCAGCCACAACAAGATCGCGATGGAAATGGCCGAGCAACTGATCGGCGTGACGATGCAGGAGCAGGGCGTGTCGCGCATCGTCACGGTCGACATGCAGGGCGCGGTGCGGCTGGCCGAGGCGGCTTGATCCCTTGACAATTCAAGATCAAAGACAACTCATTCACCGCAGAGGCGCGGAGAACGCAGAGTTGCGCAGAGTTGCGCAGAGTAAGAAAGAAAAAATTGTCTTCTCTGCGATTCCTCTGCGTTCTCTGCGCCTCTGCGGTGAGTGAGTTGAGTTTTTCCAATGTCATGCGGCTGATGACGGAGATCACGATGTCCACTGGGCTTCATCGATGAGCACCTTGACGATTGCACTGGCTTCGCTCGGCGGCGTGGTGCTGGCCGGCGTGGTGGCGCACGGGGCGTGGCAGGCGCGCAAGGCGGGGCCGAAGCGTGCTGTGCCAACACCCGAGCGCAGCGAGCCGCGCGAGCCGGTGATGGACCTGGAAGGCGATGCCCCGGCGCTGGCCGACGATGCGCTGGCCGCGCCACCCGACCGGCGCGTCAACCGGCGCATCGTGAACCGGCTCGATGCCTTGATCGACGCCATCGCGCCGCTGCGCATCGAGGCGCCGGTGTCGGGTGCGATGGTGCTCGCGCACCTGCCGACGACGCGCCGCGCCGGCGGCAAGCCGTTCCTGATCGAAGGCCTGAACACCGAGTCGGGCGAGTGGGAAGCGCCGGCCCACAGCCAACGCTACGGCGAGTTCCAGGCCGGCGTGCAGCTCGCGAACCGCACCGGGCCGCTGAACGAAATCGAGTATTCCGAGTTCGTGCAGAAGGTGCAGGCCTTTGCCGACGGGGTTGGTGCGATGGCCGACTTCCCGGACATGCTCGAAGCCGTCGCCAGTGCCCGCGAGCTCGATGCCTTCGCGAGCCAGCACGACGCGCAACTGGCGGTGCATCTGCAAGCGCGTTCGGCCGCGTGGAGCGTCGGCTACATCCTGCAGCACGCCGGGCGCCACGGCTTCGTGCCCGGTGTGGTGCCGGGCCGGCTGGTGCTGCCGGCGCCGGATGAGGGCGCGCCACCGGTGCTGACCCTGACCTTCGATTCGCAGGCTGCGCTGGCAGACGACCCGAACCTGGCCGCGCTGCGCGACGTGACCCTGAGCTTCGATGTGCCGCAGACCGACGCCGGCGCCGCGCCCTTCGTCGCCTGGCAGGCGAGTGCGCAGGCCTTGTCACTCGGCATGGACGCAAGCATCGTCGATGACCATGGCCGGCCGCTGACGCCGGAAGGGTTCGGTGCGATTGGCGCCGAGCTGAGCCAGCTCTACACCGCGCTGCAAGAGCGCGACCTCGCGGCCGGCACGGCGGCGGCGCGGCGGCTGTTCAGTTGACGGGCGCGCTGGATCAGGTCGCCCAGTTCTCGATCCTGAGCCCTTTGACACGCGCGAAGTCCTTCGTGTTGTTCGTCACCACGACCGCGCCGAGACTGCGCGCGTGCGCGGCAATCAGGAGGTCGTTCGCGCCGATCATCGAACCCTTCTTTTTCAGATCGGCTCGAATCTCGGCGTAATGTTGAGCGGCCTCTTTCGGCCAATCCAGCACCGCGAGATGGCGCATCAGGGCGTCCACAGCCGCCTGATTCGACTTCTTCTTCGATGCCAACTGCACGCCGTACAGCAACTCGGCGTAGCTCACCACCGACATCACTTGGTGCGCCACCGGCACGGCCTGGATCCTGGCGAGGACCGTGTCGGACGACCGACGCAGGATGAACACGCAGGTGTCGGTGTCCAGCATGTACAAGTCACTCATCCGAAGCTGCGTTCCTGGACCGGAAGGTCATCGATGCCGACCATGAAGTCGTCGCTGACGTGAACATTTCCGGCCAGGAACTCACTCCAGTCGCTCGGCCGGGGCGACAGGATCACGTCTTCGCCAATCTTGCGGATGAAGACCGATTTCATGCCTTCCGGAAACCGGTATTCGAGCGGGATCGTGACCACCTGGGCACGGTTGTTCTTGCCGACTCGCGCAACGCGTTGATCCATG
>JANXZA010000130.1 GCA_025355745.1 Rhizobacter sp.
CGATGCGGCGAGCCGCTGCGCTCGTCGCTCCCTGCCGACCCGAATTCGGCGCGGCCGAGCTGGTCGGCGGTGAGCGCGATCGCCGTTTCGGCGTCGGGAACGCGCAGCAGCGCTTCGGCCAGGCGCATCAGGGCCAGGCCCTCGCGGCTCGAGATCGGGTACTCCTGGAGCAGCGACTCGAGGGCCCAGAAGGGCGCCGGCTTGTCGCGCACCGCCTGCACCCACGGCCGGGCCAGGGCGGCGGCGCTGTCCCAGGGCACGGCCTTGGCGGCCGCCGCGCGCAGGCGGGCGACGACCTCGGCTTCGGCACGAACCGGCGGCGGCAGGCGCGGGCGAGGCGGCGGGGGGGCGGTGCTCATCGGTCGATTCTCGCCAATCGGGCCCAAGCTCAGGCAGCCGGCGAGCGGCCGCCGAAAATGGCGCTGCCGACGCGCACCATTGTCGCGCCCTCGGTGATCGCCGCCTCGAGGTCGCCGCTCATGCCCATCGACAAGGTGTCGAGGGCGAGGCCGTCGCGCTGCAACGACTCGAACAGCTCGCGCAGGGCGCGATGCGGCTGCCGCTGCGTCGCGACGTCGGCGGCCGGCTCGGGGATCGCCATCAGGCCGCGCAGCACCAGGCGCGGCAACGCCGCGACCGCATGCGCCGCGGCTGCCACTTCGCTCGGCGCGAAGCCGGACTTGCTTGCCTCGCCGCTGATGTTGACCTGCAGGCAGACCGAGAGCGGCGGCAGATGCGCCGGCCGTTGTGCGCTCAAGCGCTCGGCGACCTTCAGTCGATCGACCGAGTGCACCCAGTCGAAGCGCTCGGCCGCCAGACGCGTCTTGTTGCTCTGCAGTGGGCCGATGAGATGCCAGTCGAGTTGTGCGCGCAGGTCGGCAAGGACCTCGATCTTGTCGACGCCTTCCTGCACGTGGTTCTCGCCGAAGTGCCGTTCGCCGGCGTCGAAGGCCTCGCGCACCGCCGTGGCGGCAAAAGTCTTGCTCACGACTAGCAGCGTGACGCTTTGCACGGGGCGACCAGCGCCGGCACAGGCGCTTGCAATGCGCTGGTGCACACGAACGAGCTTGTCTGCGATCATTGCGTCACCGTTGCGCTGCGCGAGCGCTGCCAGGCTGGCCGCCGCACCCCGGCGCCACTTCCGGAAGATCCATGGACATCACCCAACTGTTGGCTTTTTCGGTCAAGAACAAGGCCTCCGACCTGCACCTTTCGGCCGGCCTGCCGCCGATGATCCGCGTCCACGGCGACGTTCGCCGCATCAATGTCGACCCGCTCGAGCACAAGCAGGTGCACGACATGGTGTACGACATCATGAACGACTCGCAGCGCAAGAACTACGAAGAAACGCTCGAGTGCGACTTCTCGTTCGAGATCCAGGGCCTGGCCCGCTTTCGCGTCAACGCCTTCAACCAGAACCGCGGCGCCGGCGCCGTGTTCCGGACCATTCCCTCGAAGATCCTGACTCTAGAGCAGCTCAACTGCCCGCCGGTCTTCGCCGAGCTCTCGATGAAGCCGCGCGGCATGGTGTTGTGCACCGGCCCGACCGGCTCGGGCAAGTCGACCACGCTCGCGGCGATGGTCAATCACCTCAACGAGAACGAGTTCGGCCACGTGCTCACCGTCGAAGATCCGATCGAGTTCGTGCACGAGTCGAAGAAGTGCCTGATCAACCAGCGCGAGGTCGGCCCGCACACGCTCAGCTTCGCGAACGCGCTTCGCTCGGCGCTGCGCGAGGATCCCGACGCCATCCTGGTCGGCGAAATGCGCGACCTGGAAACGATCCGCCTCGCGCTCACCGCGGCGGAAACCGGGCACCTGGTGTTCGGCACGCTGCACACCTCGAGCGCGGCCAAGACGGTCGACCGGATCGTCGACGTGTTCCCGGCGGCCGAAAAGGAAATGGTTCGCGCCATGCTTTCCGAGTCGCTGATCGGCGTGATCTCGCAGACGCTGTGCAAGACCAAGGACGGCGCCGGCCGGGTCGCGGCGCACGAGATCATGCTGGGCACGGCGGCGATCCGCAACCTGATCCGCGAGAGCAAGATCGCCCAGATGTACTCGGCGATCCAGACCGGCAACGCGATCGGCATGCAGACGCTCGACCAGAACCTCGCCGACCTGGTGCGGCGTAATATCGTCGCTCCCGCGGAAGCGCGCGCCAAGGCGAAGTTTCCAGAAAACTTCCCGGGCTGAGTGACGCAAACGAGCGACGCAACCGAAGGCCACGATCATGGAACGCGACCAGGCATCGAAATTCGTCAACGACCTGTTGCGCCTGATGGTGTCGCGGCAGGGCTCCGACCTCTTCCTCACCGCCGACTTCCCACCCGCGATCAAGGTCGACGGCAAGGTCACCAAGGTCTCGCCGCAGCCGCTTACCGGCCAGCACACGCTGGCGCTGACGCGCTCGATCATGAACGACAAGCAGGCGGCCGAGTTCGAGCGCACCAAGGAATGCAACTTCGCGGTTGCGCCGCAGGGCATCGGGCGCTTTCGCGTCAATGCGTTCGTGCAGCAGGGCAATGTCGGCCTGGTGCTGCGCACGATCCCGCAGGTGCTGCCGACCATCGACGGCATGAACCTGCCGCGGGTGCTGAAAGACATCTCGATGTCCAAGCGCGGCCTGGTGATCCTGGTCGGCGCGACCGGCTCGGGCAAGAGCACCTCATTGGCGGCGATGGTCGATCACCGCAACGAGAACTCGTTCGGCCACATCATCACGATCGAAGACCCGGTCGAGTTCGTGCACCCGCACAAGAACTGCATCATCACGCAGCGTGAAGTGGGCATCGACACCGATGGCTGGGGGCAGGCGCTGAAGAACACGCTGCGCCAGGCGCCGGATGTGATCCTGATGGGCGAGATCCGCGATCGCGAGACGATGGAGCATGCGGTGGCCTTCGCCGAGACCGGCCACCTGTGCATGGCCACCCTGCACGCGAACAGCGCGAACCAGGCGCTCGACCGGATCATCAACTTCTTCCCCGAGGAGCGGCGCCAGCAACTGCTGATGGACCTGTCACTGAACCTGAAGGCGCTGGTGTCGCAGCGCCTGATGCCGCGCCAGGAAGGGCGCGGGCGGGTCGCGGCGGTCGAGATCATGCTGAACACGCCGCTGATCACCGACCTGATCTTCAAGGGCGAAGTGGCCGAGATCAAGGAGATCATGAAGCGCTCGCGCGAGCTCGGCATGCAGACCTTCGACCAGGCCCTGTTCGACCTGTTCGAGGCCCAGTCCATCACCTTTGAAGACGCGCTGCGCAATGCCGATTCGGTCAACGACCTGCGGCTGCAGATCAAACTGCACAGCCAGCGCGCGCGCAGCAGCGATCTGTCGGCCGGCACCGAGCACCTGACCATCGTTTGACCGAGCGCTTCGCTGCAGCCAACGGCCTCGTTCGAGGCCGTTCCCTTTTTTGCTTTGGAGAGCGAGATTGATGAACCCGAAGACCTACGAACCCACGCCGGCCCGGCGTGTCGCCTTCCTCGGCCTGGGTGTGATGGGCGCTCCGATGGCGGGCCATCTGGCGCGCGCCGGGCATGCCGTGACGGTGTACAACCGCAGCGCAGCCAAGGCTGAAGCCTGGGTCGCCGAACACGGCCACGCGCGCGCCGACACGCCGGCCGCAGCGGCGGCCGAGGCCGACATCGTGTTCGCCTGCGTCGGCAACGACGCCGACCTGCGCTCGGTGGTGCTCGGCGCGCACGGCGCGTTCCAGGGCATGAAGCCGGGCGCCGTTTTCGTCGACCACACCACGGCTTCTGCCGAAGTGGCGCGCGAACTGAGCGCCGAAGCGCAGCGGCGCGGCCTGCACTTCATCGACGCGCCGGTCTCGGGCGGTAACCTCGGCGCCCTGAACGGCACGCTGACCGTGATGTGCGGTGGCGAGGCTGCGGCGTTCGAGGCGATGCGCCCGGTGGCGCTGGCGTTTTCGAAGGCCGTGACCTTGCTCGGCGCGAGCGGCGCTGGCCAACTGGCGAAGATGGTGAACCAGATCGCGATCGCCGGGTTGGTGCAAGGCCTGGCCGAGGCCATTGCGTTCGGCGAGAGGGCCGGGCTGGACATGGCCGCGGTGCTCGGCGTGATCGGCCAGGGCGCAGCGCAAAGCTGGCAGATGGACCAGCGCGGAGCGACCATGCTGGCCGACCGGTTCGACTTCGGCTTCGCGGTCGACTGGATGCGCAAGGACCTCGGCCTGGTGCTCGACGAAGCCCGGCGCAACGGCGCGCGCCTGCCGGTGACGGCGCTGGTGGACCAGTTCTATGCCGACCTGCAGGCGCAGGGCGGGAGCCGACTCGACACCTCCAGCCTGGTCAAGCGGCTGCGCTGATCCGGCGGCGGCCAGCGGGCATTGCAGGAATAGCCCGCGCGCCCGCAACGTATCCCTCGGGTCTGCCACTCCGAAGGAGCTTTCATGAAGCCTGCATTTCTGCGTAGTTCGCTGTTCGCTGTTGCCCTGGCCGCTGCGGCCGGCGCGGCGTTCGCTGTCAATGATCCGATCGGCGATTTCCTGCCCAGCTACACCGGCGCGAAGAACGGCGACCTCGATGTGGTCAGCTCGTTCGTCACCTACAACCCAGGGTCCGACACCTTCTTCTTCTCGGGCACGATGAACGACGTGATCGGCACGACCTCGACCGCGTTCTACGTCTGGGGCATCGACCGCGGCACCGGCACGGCACGCTTCGGCGCGCTCGCCGACCATGTGCTGTTCGACTCGGTCGTGATCCTGCGCCTGGACGGCAGCGCCACGGTCAACCTGCTGCCCGGCGCCACGGTGCTGGCGGGCGCGGCCACGTTTGCGGGCAACACGATCACCGCCAGCATCAGCGGCGCGCTGCTGCCGGGCGCCGGCTTTGCCAAGTCGGCCTACACCTGGAACCTGTGGCCGCGTGACAGCGTGCCGGTGGGCAACGCGCAGATCTCCGACTTCGCGCCCGACAACTCGAACGTTGACGTGGCGGTGGTGCCGGAACCTTCGACGCTGGCGCTGCTGGCGTTTGGCCTGGGCGCGCTGGGCTGGCGCGCGAAGCGCCGCAGCGCGGCCTGATCAGGGCTTGGCGGCCGGCGTCGGCTGGCCACTGGCCAGCTCGGCCTCACCGACGATCTCGAACACGCGCACAACCTTGCGCACGCCGCTCACGCCGCGGGCGATGTCGGTCGCGCGCGTTGCCTCGCGTTCGGTCACCCTGCCCATCAGGTAGACCACGCCGCGCTCGGTAACGACCTTGTAGGCGTTCGCCTGCACGTCCTTCGCATCGACCATGCTGGCCTTGACCTTGCTGGTCAGCAGCGTGTCGTTCGAGCGCGTGCCAAGCGTGCTGACGGCGGCGAGCGCGAGTTCATTGACGATCAGCCGCACGTTGTCGATGCGCGCCACGGCCTGTTCGACGGCGGCCTTGTCGGCCTCGGTGGGCACCTCACCGGTGATCAGCACCTGGCGGTTGTAGCTGGTGACGCTGACGCTGCCACGGTCGCCGATCGCCTCGCTGACGCGGTTGATCGACTTCAGCTCGATGCCCTGGTCGTCGATCTGCGTGCCCGAGGTGCGACGGTCGGTCACGACCATCGAGCCGCCGAGCATGGCGCCGCCGATCAGCAGTGGCGCGCAAGCGCCGAGCAGGGTGGTTGCGGCCAGCGCCACAGGCAGCAGAGCCGGACGCATTCGTTTCAGAAAGATCATGTATTTTCCTGTTCGCCCAGCAGCTGCAGATCGACCGCGTCGCACAGGCAGTGCAACACCAGCAAATGCACCTCCTGGATGCGTGCGGTGCGGTCGTGCGGGACGCAGACCATCACATCGGTTTCGAACATCAGTTCGCGCATCCGCCCGCCTTTGTGGCCGGTCAGTGCGATCACCGTCATTTCTTTCGCGTGGGCGGCTTCGATGGCCGCCACCACGTTGGTCGAGTTGCCGCTGGTGCTGATGGCCAGCAGCACGTCGCCGGGCGCGCCGATGGCCTGCACCTGCTTCGAGAAGATCGAGGCGAAGTCGTAGTCGTTGCCGATGGCGGTCAGGATCGAGGTGTCGGTGGTCAGCGAAATGGCCGCCAGGCCGGGCCGCTCGCGCTCGAAGCGGCCGACGAATTCGGCCGCGAAATGCTGGGCGTCGCTGGCCGAGCCGCCATTGCCGCAGGTGAGTACCTTGCCGCCGCTGGTGATGCAGCCGACAAGCGCGCTGACGGCATCGGCGATCGGCTTGGAGAGCACTTCAGCGGCCGCGTATTTCAGGTCGGCGCTGTCGAAGAACTGCTGCTGGATGCGTTGTTCAAGCATGGTCATGGATGATATGACACGCCTCCCGCGCGCCGGTTCCGCCGTGGGCCGACCGCCGGTCCAGTTGCATCAGGACGTGTCGAAGGCAGCGCGGAACCACTCGATGCGCGCCTGCGTGCCCTGCCCTTCGACCGTCACCACGTCGAAGCGGCACGCCGGCAGCGTCTTGAAGCGCTGCAGGAAGTGCTGGGCCGCCAGCACCAGGCGGCGCTGCTTGGTGGCGCCGACGCTGGCCGCCGCGCCGCCGAAGGAAGAGCGGCTCAATGACCCGCCGCCATGCGAGGCACCACGCCGCGTGCGCACCTCGACGAACACCAGCGTGCCATCGGGTTCGCGCAGGATCAGGTCGACCTCGCCGCCGCGCGCGTTCGGGCCGCGCGCGACCCGATAATTGCGTTCGACCAAGGTCAGGCCCTGGCCGAGCAGATGCGCCAGGGCCTGCGCCTCGCCGGCATCGCCCACGTCCTTCGTCGTCATTGCCGCCTTTGCCATTCTTCGGGACGCCACGCCCTTGACCCCTTCCGACGCCTCGCTGCTGCGCCAGGCCGCCAACAGCGCGGCAGGGGCTCAACACTATCCGGCCGGCGCACTGTACGTGGTGGCCACGCCGATCGGCAACCTGGCCGACCTGAGCTTGCGTGCCATCCATGTGCTCGGCCTCGTCGATGCGATCGCCTGCGAAGACACGCGCCACAGCGCGCCCTTGCTGCGCGCGCTCGGCATCGACGCGAAACCGCTGCTTGCGGTGCATGCGCACAACGAACGCGAAGCCGCTGCCGGCGTGCTGTTGCGGCTCGCGCGCGGTGAACGTGTGGCCTGCGTCAGCGACGCCGGCACGCCCGCCATCAGCGACCCCGGCGCCGCCCTGGTGGCGGCGGTGCATGCGGCCGGCCACCGGGTCGTGCCGATCCCGGGGGCGAGCAGTTCGGTGGCGGCGCTCAGCGTGGCGGGTGATGGGCTCGGCGGGCCGTTCAGCTTCATCGGCTTTCTGCCATCGCGTGGCAGCGAGCGCGCGCTGGCGCTGAAAGCCCTGGCCGCAAGCCCGCAGACGCAGGTGCTGTTCGAGGCGCCGCACCGCATCGAGGCCCTGGCAGCGGCCCTGGCCGAGGCTTGCGGCGCGCGGCCGCTGGCGCTGTGCCGCGAGCTGACAAAGCAGTTCGAGACCGTGCAGCGCCTGGCGGCGCAAGACCTTCCGGCCTGGCTCGCGGCCGACCCGAACCGCAGCCGGGGCGAGTTCGTGCTGGTCGTGCATGCGCTGGCGGCCGCGGCGGTGGAGGCCGACGCGCCGGCCCACGACGCAACCTTGCGCACCTTGCTTGCCGCGTTGCCGCTGAAGCAGGCCGTTATGCTGGCGGCCGAGCTGACCGGCGCACCGCGCAATGCGCTTTACGAGCGGGCGCTGGCGATGAAGGACGCGGCCGGCGACGCCTGACCAGCGCCGGCCGCTTGGCTATCCGCCTGACCAGACAGTCAGGCAACTGACCGGGTTGTCGCCACGTACAACCCCAGGCCCAGCATCGTCAAGCCCGATGCCTTGGTGAGCACGCGTTCTCGCCGCCGGCGAGCGCGCTGCGACTGCAGGAGCCGGTGGGCCCCCAGGACTGCCAGCAGATCGACCAGCGTGTCCAACACGACACAGGCCGTGCCCATGACGGCGAGTTGCAGCGCGGCCGCTTGTCCGGGCACCAGAAACTGCGGCAGAAACGCCAGAAAGAACAGGGCTGTCTTGACGTTGAACACCTCGACCAGGATGCCGTCGCGCACGGCCCTGCGCACGCCGAGGGCAGACACCGTCGCCGCCTCACCGGCCAGCGGCCTGGAGAACTACAGCCGCAGCCCGAGAAAGATGAGGTAAGCGGCACCGGTGTACTTGACCACCGAGAACGCGGTGGCCGACTGAACCACCAGCATTGAGAGGCCGAGGACCGCTGCGCCAACGTGAAGCAAGCCGCCGACTGCCGTGCCGACACACGAGGCCAGCCCTTCGGCTCGACCCACCGCCGCAGTTCTGGCCACGACATAGGCGATGCCAGGGCCCGGTGTCAGGGCGAGGATGACGGCGGCGACGAAAAGAGCGGGCCAGGACAACATGGCCGGGGTTGTGAATGCGCGCCCACGCCCCGCCGATGACTCGGCGCCTACGCGGCAATATTCGCCGCTGCCGCCAGCGCCGCCCGCAGCGCCTGCGGCAGCGGCGTCTGCGGCACGGCGCCGATGCGCGCCCGCAGGGCCGCATCGTCGAGTGCGTGCGGCCGTTCCCACAGGTAGCGCATCGTCAGCAGCTCGCGCCACATCGGCACGACCGGCGACGCGAGCCGGATCAAGCCCCACGGCAGGTTCGCCATCCGCAGCGGGCGGCCGAGCACGGTTTCGAGCCCGGCCATGAACGCATTGCCGGTGAGGGTGTGGCCAGCGAAATGGAGCCGCTGGTGGCCGCGCATCGAAGCCGGTTGTCGGGCCCGCAGTTCGGCCACGCGCACGAACACCTGGGCCAGGTCGGGCAGGTAGGCCCAAGCGTGGGCGAGGTCAGGGTTGCCGGGGTAGACGACGCGGCCTCTGTCGAGCTTCGACGCCAGCGCCATGTCGAGCCAGGTGCCGGTGCCCGGGCCGCCGAAAAAATCTCCGGCGCGGATCACGACGCTGTCAACCGGGTGGCTTGTGCCTTCGGCAGCGGCAGCGCGCAGACGCGCTTCGAGCTCGATGCGGATACGCGCCTTCGAAGAGTCGGCCCGCTCGGGCGTCTGCGGCGTCAGCAATGCCGGCAACTCGCGGCCGAAGTTGTAGACATTGCCCGGCAGCATCAGCAGTGCGCCGCTGGCGCGCGCTGCGGCCAGCGCCGCGTCGGCCAGCGGCAGCGCCAGGCGTTCCCACTCGGTGTAGGGCGAGTTCAGCGCGTTGACGATTGCCGTGCAGCCTTGCGCCGCGGCGCCAAGGGTTGCCAGATCGGCGGCCGCCCCGCTGGCATCGCAGCGGACCGGCCGCACTTTCGGGTGGCTGACGAGTGCGGCCGGCAGCGGCTTGCGAGCCTGTGCCCGCACCTCCCAGCCGGAATTGGCGAAGGCGAGCGCCAGCACCTGGCCGATTCGGCCGGCGGCGCCGAGGATCAGGACATGGGAGGTCATGGCAGAGTTCCAAACATCACGATGGTGCGATTGTTCGGTGCGGCTGCGCCATCCACAATCGCCATGATCGAATAACCATCATGCACCGATGAATATCAAACCCGACCCGCAAGCGCCGCGCCGCGAGCCCGACTGGGCCTTGCTGCGCGCCTTCCTAGAAGTGGCGCAGGCCGGCTCGCTGAGCCGCGCCGCGCTGGCGCTGGGCAGCAGCCAGCCGACGCTGAGCCGGCAGGTCGCGCAGCTCGAAGCCCAGCTCGGCCACGCGCTGTTCGAGCGCACGACGCGCGGCGTGCGCCTGACCGATGCGGGCTCGGCGCTGCGCGTGCCGGTCGAGCGGATGCGCGAACAGGCGCTGCAGTTCGAGCTGGTGGCGGCCGGGCGCTCGCAGAGCCTGGCCGGCACGGTGCGGGTGACGGCAAGCGATGTCTACAGCGCGTACGTGCTGCTGCCGCTGCTGCGCGCGTTGCGCGAATCACACCCCGAGATCCAGATCGAGCTGGTGGCCAGCGACCGGATCGAAAACCTGCTCGAGCGCGACGCCGACATTGCGCTGCGCACCGCGCGGCCGCGCCAGACCGCGCTGGTGGCGCGCCGGCTGGCCGACCAGCCGCTCGGCCTGTATGCGCAGCGCGCCTATTTGCTCGCGCATGGCAGGCCGACTGCGGCCAACCTGCGCCAGCATGCGTGGGTCGGCTACGACCGCTCCGACCAGATGCTGCGCGGCTTTCGCGCGGCGGGGATCGCCGCTGACAAGGCGATGTTCGGCTTTCGCTGCGACAACCAGATCGTCGCCTGGCAAGCAGTGCTGGCGGGCCTGGGCATCGGCGTGATGGCGCAGCGCGTCGCGGCGCAATTTCCGCAGGTGCAACGAGTGCTGCCGAAGGTGGTGATCGCGCCAATGCCGCTGTGGCTCACCGCGCACCGCGAACTGCGCGGCACGCCCCGGCTGCGGGTGGTGTTCGACGCGTTGGCCCAGGCGCTTGCGCGCTGAGCCGGGAGCCTAACGCAGCGCATCAGCGGCAAGCGCGTTGCCGCCCGCCGCCGATGCGCGGGGTACTGGGCTCGGGGCTCGGGGCTCAGGGCACTGGCCTCAGGGCTTCGGCACGGCTTGGGTGTCGTGCTTCTGATGGTGGATGTCCTTGCTGGCGCTGTCCTGCAGGCGGTGCAGGCGCCTGCGCTCGTGCCTTGTCACGGTGCCGTCGGCCTTTGCATTGGCCTCGGCCTTGTTGACCATGGCCTGCTCTTTTTCGAGTCGATTCGTTTCCTTCGGCGTCAATTGGCCCGACGCGGCACCTTGGGCGATGCGTGCCTGCTGATTGGCTTCGCGCTGGTCGACACGCGGCGTGGCGGGAGTCGAAGCCGCAGGTGCGACGGTCTGCGCAAAGGCGCCGATGGAAGCGATTGCCAGCGTGCTGGCGATGAGGGAGGTCTTGAGGTTCAACATGGTGTTTCCTTGTGAGTTGAAGTGGGGTGATCGCTTGGCCGGTGGCTTCCACCCGCCCGGTTGATTCAACGGTGGCCAGCGCAATGCCGACGACGCTGCGAGGGGTAAAGAAGCGTGAACGATGCCAAGCCCATGTAAGGGCCGTTCGGCGGGCTGTGCCGTGCCTCTGGGTCGGACTTCTACAATGGCTTTTGCTCTTGCTTCAGGACCATTCCATGATCTCTCGCGAACCCACGATCGAACGCCTGGCCGTTGCACGCTCCCTGCTGCTCGAACCCTTCGGGCTGACCGACGCGAGCTTGTCGAGGGCACTGGCCGCCATCGCCACCCACCGCATCGACGACGCCGACCTGTACTTCCAGTACACACGCAGCGAAGGCTGGAGCCTGGAAGAGGGCATCGTCAAGAGCGGAAGCTTCGGCATCGACCAGGGCGTGGGCGTGCGCGCGGTGGCGGGCGAGAAGACGGCGTTTGCGTATTCCGACGACATCTCCGAGGCCGCGCTGATGGACGCCGCGAAGACGGTGCGCACCATCGCCGCGAACGGCCAGAGCCGCAAGGTCAAGGTCGGCGCGAAACCGAAGGTGGCGGGTAGCCGCGTGCTGTACGCGCCGATGGACCCGATCGCCACGCTCGACAGCACGCAGAAGGTGGCGCTGCTCGAGAAGGTCGAGAAACTGGCCCGCGCCAAGGACCCGCGCGTCAAGCAGGTGATGGCCGGCCTGGCCGGCGAGTACGACGTGGTGATGGTGGCGCGCGCCGACGGCACACTGGCCGCCGATGTGCGGCCGCTGGTGCGCTTGTCGGTCACGGTGATCGCCGAGCAGACGGTGGCCGGCGAGGTGCGCCGCGAGGTCGGCTCGGGCGGCGGCGGCGGGCGCTTCGGCTTTGGCTACTTCCACGACGACATCATCGAAGGCTATGTGGACGACGCCGTCAACGCAGCGCTGACGAACCTTGAGTCGCGCGCCGCGAAGGCCGGCGAGATGAGCGTCGTGCTCGGCCCGGGCTGGCCCGGCGTGCTGCTGCACGAGGCCATCGGCCATGGCCTGGAGGGCGACTTCAACCGCAAGGGCTCGAGCGCGTTCGCCGGCAAGATCGGCCAGCGCGTCGCGGCCAAGGGCGTGACCGTGCTCGACGACGGCACCCTGCCCGACCGGCGCGGCTCGCTGAACGTGGACGATGAAGGCAACGCCTCGCAGCGCAATGTGCTGATCGAGGATGGCATCTTGAAAGGCTACATTCAGGACTCGATGAACGCGCGCCTGATGGGCGTCAAGCCCACCGGCAATGGCCGGCGTGAAAGCTATGCCTCGGTGCCGATGCCGCGCATGACGAACACCTACATGCTGGCCGGTGACAAGACCCGGGAAGAGATCGTGGCGGGCCTGAAGCGCGGCCTGTACGCGACCAACTTCGGCGGCGGCCAGGTCGACATCACGAGCGGCAAGTTCGTGTTCTCGGCGAGCGAGGCGTTCTGGGTCGAGAACGGCAGGATCCAGTACCCGGTGAAGGGTGCGACCATCATCGGCAATGGCCCCGATGCACTGACCCGCGTCAGCATGATCGGCAACGACATGCAGCTCGACCCCGGCGTGGGCGTGTGCGGCAAGGAAGGGCAAAGCGTGCCGGTCGGCGTGGGCCAGCCGACCCTGCGCATCGACCGGCTGACGGTGGGCGGCACGGCCTGATGTTTCTGCAAGCGTCGTGTCCGATTCCATGAGTAGCACGTGTGTGCTACATTGACGCCGGAACTCAGGAGACGTTGATGACCACCACCACGATTCGGCTGCCGGACGACCTGAAGACGCGTGTGGCGCAAGGCGCCGAACGGGCCGGCACGACCGCTCACGGTTTCATCCTCGAGGCCATCGCCGAGAAGGCAGAGCGCGAAGAACAGCGCGGCGACTTCAACGACACGGCGCAGCGCCGCTATGCCGCCATCGTGGCCAGCGGCAAGACGATTGCCTGGCGCGAGATGCGGCGCTACCTCGAAGATCGAGTGGCCGGCAAGAAGGGTGTCCGGCCGGTGGCGACGAAGCTGGCGCGCTGAAGTTGGCGCAGATCGAATTTGCGCCGGAGGTTACGGATGACTTCGACCGCATCTTCGATCACTTGTTCGGGCACGCCGTGGACGACGTCCCGGGGCGCATCCAGGACATCATTGCGGCCATCGACGTGCTCGCGAGAAGCCCGCAGATCGGCAGGCCCTGCGAGGGCGGCAACCGGGAACTTGTGATCGGCCGGGGCGCGCGCGGCTACGTCGCCCTGTACCGGTATCTCGCTGCGGTTGATATCGTCTTCGTGCTCGCCGTGCGCAGTCAGCGGGAAGCGGGATACGCGCGGCCTTGAGCGCCGGGCTGCCGTGCTACATTCCGCCAATGCTTTTCCGCGCCCCCCATTTCTTTGCATACTTTTGGCTCTCGCACCGCTCGGCGGCCGGAGAGGCAAGCGCACACGCAGACTAGACAGCGCAACGAATCTCCAGAAACCGCCGGGCTCACCCCCGGCGGTTTTTTTTCGCTCACCGTTCACCGACCCGCCCACCCGTTTTCCCAGGAGCTACCTCCCATGCCGAGCAAATCCAGCAACGCCGCCGAGGGTTGGTATGCGCACACCGAACGCACCAGCCAGACCGACGATCAGAGGATCGTCGACGTGATGCCGTTGCCGCCGCCCGAACACCTGATCCGCTTCTTCCCGATCGCCGGCACGCCGGTCGAGACGCTGATCGGCAACACCCGCAGCACGATCCGCAACATCATGCAGCGCCGCGACGACCGGCTGCTCGTCATCATGGGCCCGTGCTCGATCCACGACCCGGTGGCGGCCGTCGAGTACGCGCGCAAGCTGAAGGCGATGCGCGACAAATATGCCGACACGCTCGAGATCGTGATGCGCGTGTACTTCGAGAAGCCGCGCACGACGGTCGGCTGGAAGGGGCTCATCAACGACCCGTATCTCGACGAGAGCTACCGCATCGACGAAGGCCTGCGCATCGGCCGGCAGTTGCTGCTCGAGATCAACCGCCTGGGCATGCCGGCCGGCAGCGAGTTCCTCGACGTGATCTCGCCGCAGTACCTGGGCGACCTGATCGCCTGGGGCGCGATCGGCGCACGCACCACCGAAAGCCAGGTGCACCGCGAACTCGCTTCGGGCCTGAGCGCGCCGATCGGCTTCAAGAACGGCACCGACGGCAACATCCGGATTGCCATCGACGCGATCCAGGCGGCCTCCAGGCCGCATCATTTCCTGTCGATCCACAAGAACGGGCAGGTCGCCATCGTCGAGACCCGCGGCAACCCCGACTGCCATGTGATCCTGCGCGGCGGCAAGACGCCTAACTACGAAACTGAGCAGGTCGCGGCGGCCTGCAAGGAGATCGAGGCGGCGGGGCTCGACTGCACCTTGATGGTCGATTGCAGCCATGCCAACAGCAGCAAGCAGCACAACCGGCAGGTCGATGTGGCGCGCGACGTGGCGGCGCAATTGCGTGCCGGCGGCCGCTGCATCTTCGGCGTGATGGTCGAAAGCCATCTGCACGCCGGAGCGCAGAAGTTCAGTGCCGGCAAGGACGACCCGGCGACGCTGCAGTACGGCCAGAGCATCACCGATGCCTGCATCGGCTGGGACCAGTCGCTGGAGGTGCTGGAGGTGCTGAGCGAGGCGGTGGCGGCGCGCCGCGCCCGATGAGGCGGAGTCGTCGCGACGCGGATGCGAATCAGCCGCCGCTGGCGGCCAGCTTCTCGCTCTTCCAGTACACGTCGTCGCCGCCCAGGCCGTCGAGGTTGGCGCGGTTCAGCACGCGCGCGAGCACGAACAGCAGGTCGCTCAAACGATTCAGGTAATGGCGGGGTTCGGCACGCACCGTGTCGGCGGCGGTGAGTGCGACCACCGCGCGTTCGGCGCGCCGCGCCACCGTGCGGCCGACATGCGCCAGCGCGGCGCTGCGCGTGCCAGCCGGCAGGATGAACTCCTTCAGGCGCGGCAGCGCGGCGTTGTAATGCGCCAGCGCCTCGTCGAGGTGCAGCACCGCCTCGGCCTTCAACAGCGTGTAGCCAGGAATCGACAACTCGCCGCCAAGATTGAACAACTCGTGCTGGACCACGACGAGCAGCTCGCGCACGTCGTCCGGCAACAGTTCGGCGAGCAGCACGCCGAGGCTCGAGTTCAGCTCGTCGACATCGCCCATGGCCTGCACGCGCAGGTGGTCTTTCGGGACGCGGCTGCCGTCGCCGAGGCCGGTCGTGCCGTCGTCGCCGGTGCGGGTTGCGATCTGGGTCAGTCGATTGCTCATGGTGCAGATGCTAGGGCATGGGCACAATGTGTGATGGCCAACCACCGACGGCCGAGGAAACTCCGATGAACGCACCCTTGCCTGCCCATCTGCTGCCACTGCTCGCGGCGCGCGCTGTTCCCGCCGCGATGCTCGATGCACTTCAGACCCGCTTCGGCGCGCGCTGTTCTACGGCGCTGGCGGTGCGCGAGCAGCATGGCCGCGATGAATCGCCCTTCGACGTGCCGCCGCCCGAGGTGGTGGTGTATTGCGAGAGCACCGAGGACGTGGCGGCGGTGGTTTCGCTGGCCGCGCAGCATGCGGTGCCGGTGATCCCGTTCGGCACCGGCTCGTCGCTCGAAGGCCATCTGCTGGCGGTGCAGGGCGGCGTCAGCATCGACTTGTCGCGCATGCACAGGATGGTCGCGATCCAGCCCGAAGACCTGACCGTGACGGTGCAGGCGGGCGTGACGCGCAAGCAGCTCAACGACGAGATCCGCCACACCGGCCTGTTTTTCCCGATCGACCCCGGTGCCGATGCCAGCCTGGGCGGCATGAGCGCCACCCGCGCCAGCGGCACGAACGCGGTGCGCTACGGCACGATGCGCGAGAACGTGTTGGGCCTGACGGTGGTCACCGCCAGCGGTGAAGTCATCCACACCGGCACGCGCGCGCGCAAGTCATCGGCGGGTTACGACCTGACGCGCTTGATGGTCGGCAGTGAAGGCACCTTGGGCGTCATGACCGAGATCACGTTGCGGCTGTACCCACTGCCCGAGGCCGTGCTCGCGGCGATCTGCACCTTCCCGAGCATCGATGCCGCCGTGCGCACCACGATCCAGACAATCCAGATGGGCGTGCCGATCGCGCGCTGCGAGCTGCTCGACGCGCATGCGGTGCGCGCCGTGAACCGGCACGACAAGCTCACCCTGACCGAAGCGCCGATGCTGCTGATGGAGTTCCACGGCAGCGCTGCCAGCGTGAAGGAGCAGGCCGACACCGTGCAGCAGATCGCCATTGACTTCGGCGGCGCCGGCTTCGAGTGGGCGACCACGCCCGAGGAGCGCACCAAGCTCTGGACCGCGCGCCACCACGCCTACTTCGCCGGCATGCAGCTCAAGCCCGGCTGCCGCACCGTCACCACCGACACCTGCGTGCCGATCTCGCACCTGGCCGAGTGCGTGGTGCAAGCCTCGATCGAGGCCGAGGCCGCCGGCCTGTTGCACTACATCGTCGGCCATGTGGGCGACGGCAACTTCCACATCGCCTACCTGATCGACCCGAAGATCCCGGCTGAACGCGAGACCGCCGAACGGCTCAACGACGCCGTGGTAGCGCGTGCGATTCAGTTCGATGGCACCTGCACCGGCGAGCATGGCATCGGCTTGCACAAGCAGGGCTTTCTGATCGACGAGGCAGGGGCCGGCACGGTGGCGATGATGCGCACCGTGAAGCACGCGCTCGACCCGAAGAACATCATGAACCCGGGGAAGATTTTCGCGTTCTGACGCAGCGAGGTTAGAAGCGCAGTTGGATGCGCAGTTGGACGCGCAATCGGATGCGCCTTTGGGAGCGCTCGCTCAGGGCGCCAGCGCCGGTGCCGGCACCGCCAGTTGTTGCTGAACCGAGCCGCTCGCATCCACGCTGTCGAGCTGCACGCCGAAGCCCCACAGCCGCGCAACATGCCTGAGCACTTCCTGCGCGTTGTCGTGCAGCGGCCGGTTGTTGTGGCGCGTGTGGCGCAGGGTCAATGAGCGATCGCCGCGCAGGTTCACGTTCCAGACCTGGATGTCGGGCTCGCGCGAGCTGAGGTCGTACTGACGGGCCAGCGCCTCGCGCAAGCGCTTGAAGCCCGACGGGTCGTGGATCGCAGACACCGCCAGGTGCTCGGCCTTCTCGTCGTCGAGGATCGCGAACAGGCGCAGGTCGCGCATCAGCTTGGGCGACAGGTACTGGCCGACGAAGCTTTCGTCCTTGAAGTTGCGCATCGCGTGGTCGAGCGTGGGCAGCCAGGGTTGGCCGGCAATGTTCGGGAACCATTCGCGGTCTTCGTCGGTCGGGTGTTGGCAGATGCGCTTGATGTCGGTGTACATCGCAAAACCCAGCGCATACGGGTTGATGCCACTGTAGGCACGGTGGCCCACCGGAGGCTGGTAGATCACGTTGGTGTGCGACTTGAGCCACTCGATCATCACGCCGTCGGTGAGATAGCCGTCGTCGTACATGGTGTTGAGCAGGTGGTGGTGCCAGAACGTGGCCCAGCCTTCGTTCATCACCTGGGTCTGGCGCTGCGGGTAGAAGTACTGCGCGATCTTGCGCACGATGCGCACGATCTCGCGCTGCCAGGGCTCCAGCAGCGGCGCGTTCTTCTCGATGAAGTACAGGATGTTCTCCTGCAGCTCGGCCGGAAAGCGCTTCGCGTTCGCCACGTCTTCGGTGCGCTCGGGCTTCTTCGGCAAGGTGCGCCAGATGTCGTTGACCTGCGACTGCGCGTGTTCCAGCCGGTCTTTGCGGCGCGCCGATTCTTCGGCCAGCGAGAGCTTGCTCGGCCGGCGGTACCGGTCGACGCCGTAGTTCTGCAGCGCATGGCAACTGTCGAGCAGCTCTTCGACCGGGCCGAGGCCGTGGCGCTCTTCGCACTCGGCAATGTAGTTCTTCGAGTAGACCAGGTAGTCGATGATGCTCGACGCATCGGTCCACAGCTTGAACAGGTAGTTGCCCTTGAAGAAGCTGTTGTGGCCGTAGGCGGCGTGGGCGATCACCAGCGCCTGCATGGCCGTGGTGTTTTCCTCCATCAGGTAGCTGATGCAGGGGTCGGAGTTGATGACGATCTCGTAGGCCAGGCCCATCTGGCCGCGCTTGTAGTTCTTCTCGTTCGAGATGAATTCCTTGCCGTAACTCCAGTGGCGGTAGTTCACCGGCATGCCCACCGAGGCATAGGCGTCCATCATCTGTTCGGCGGTGATGATTTCTAGCTGATTCGCGTAGGTGTCGAGGCCGAAGCGCTTCGCGGTCGCGCGGATGGCTTCGTGGTATTGCTCGATCAGTTCGAACGACCAGTCGCTCGGGTCCGGCAGCGGCGCGGCCGGACGCGGCCCGGCTGGCCGAGGCGCCTGGAGCGGCCCGCTCTCGGTCTTGCGCCGGTCGTGCGGATACGGCGTCGGCAAACTGACGCTGACCCGGCGCTCGCCCGGAAAGCCACTCATGATGTGGCCCCTTCCTTCTTGAACAGATCGCGGAACACCGGGTAGATCTGCGCTGCCTGGGTGACCTTGCGCATCGCAAACTGCGGGTGGCTGGTCTGCAGCCGGGTGTATTCCTCCCACAGGTTCTGCTCTTCGTCGGCCACCTGCACATACGCGAAATAGCGGCACACAGGCAGCAGGCTGTCGGTGAGCAGCTCGCGGCAGCGGCCGCTGTCGTGGTGCCAGTTGTCGCCATCGCTGGCCTGCGCGCCGTAGATGTTCCACTCGGTCGGCGAGTAGCGCTTCTTGATGATCTCGTCCATCAGCACCAGCGCGCTCGACACCACCGTGCCACCGGTTTCGCGGGCATGGAAGAAGTTTTCCTCATCCACCTCCTGGGCCTGGGTGTGGTGGCGGATGAAGACGAGTTCGATCTTGTCGTAGTGGCGCGTCAGGAACAGGTACAGCAGGATGAAGAAGCGCTTCGACAGCTCCTTGCGTGATTCGTCCATCGAGCCCGACACGTCCATCAGGCAGAACATCACCGCCTTGGTGGTGGGCACGGGAACGCGCACGCGGCTGCGAAAGCGCAGGTCGATCGGGTCGAGGTAGGGAATGCGCGAGAGGCGGTGCTTCAACGCGGCAATGTCGGCTTCGAGCACTTCGCGGCGGGCTTCGCGCAGCACGTCGATCGGCTGTGCCAGCAGCAATGCAAGCTCCTGTTCGAGTTCGCGCAACTCGCCGCGCGAACCTGCACCGATCGCCAGGCGCCGGCCGATCGCGCCGCGCATCGAACGCACCACGCTGAGGTTGCTCGGGGTGCCGTCGTTGACGAAGCCGGCACGGTGGCTCTTCCACTCCGGCGTCTCGGCGAGCTGCGTTTGCGTCAGGCGCGGCAAGGCGAGGTCGTCGAAGAAGATCTGCATGAACTCTTCCTTGGTGAGGTGGAAGACGAAGTCGTCCTCGCCCTCGCCGGAGTCGTTCGCCTCGCCCTTACCGCTGCCACCCTTGCCGCCGCCCTTCGGCCGCTCGATCTGGTCGCCCGCCACGTATTCCTGGTTGCCCGGGTGCACCATCTCGCGCGTGCCGCCGAGGCCGTGCCCGAACACCGGTTCGCTGATGTCTTTCTTCGGGATGCGAATGTCTTCGCCGCGCTCCATGTCACGGATGCCGCGGCCGTCGACGGCGCGCCGTACGGCCTCGCGCACCTGGCCCTGGTGGCGGCGCAGAAAGCGCTCACGGTTGCCGATCGACTTGTTCTTGCCCGCCAACCTTCGATCGATGATCTGCTGGAGCATGTTGCCTTACTCTGCGTTGACGCGGGTCGAGCGCCGGGCCGCCCCAAGCCGGCCCGCATATCCCCTCGGAAGATCGGACAACGTACTCGTTGGACGAGGGGTGAACATGACTAGCTGCTCTTGCGAACCCGCAGGTACCACTCGCACAACAAACGCACCTGCTTCGAGGTGTAGCCTTTCTCGACCATTCGATTCACGAAGTTCTCGTGCTTCTTCGCCTCGTCGGCGCTGGCCTTGGCGTTGAAGCTGATGACCGGCAGCAACTCTTCGGTGTTCGAGAACATCTTCTTTTCGATGACGGTGCGCAGCTTCTCGTAGCTCGACCAGACCGGGTTGTTGCCGGCGTTGTTGGCACGCGCGCGCAGCACGAAGTTGACGATCTCGTTGCGGAAGTCCTTCGGGTTGCTGATGCCGGCGGGCTTCTCGATCTTCTCCAGCTCCGCATTCAGCGAGCCGCGGTCGAAGACCTCGCCGGTGTCCGGGTCGCGGTACTCCTGGTCCTGGATCCAGTAGTCGGCATAGGTCACGTAGCGATCGAAGATGTTCTGGCCGTATTCGCTGTAGCTCTCGAGGTAGGCGGTCTGGATTTCCTTGCCGATGAACTCGGCATAGCGCGCCGACAGATGCTCCTTGATGAAGCCGAGGTACTTCTGCTCCAGCTCGGCCGGGAACTGCTCGCGCTCGATCTGCTGCTCCAGCACGTACATCAGGTGGACCGGATTCGCCGCAATCTCGGCCGAGTCGAAGTTGAAGACCTTCGACAGGATCTTGAATGCAAAGCGTGTCGACACGCCGCTCATGCCTTCATCGACGCCAGCGTAGTCGCGGTACTCCTGGTAGCTCTTGGCGCGCGGGTCGGTGTCTTTGAGGTTGTCGCCGTCGTAGATCTGCATCTTCGAGTACAGCGACGAGTTCTCGGGTTCCTTCAGCCGCGTCAGCATCGCGAACTGGCTCATCATCTTCAAGGTGCCGGGCGCGCACTTGGCCTCGGCCAGCGACGACGTGCGCAGCAGCTTTTCGTAGATCTTGACCTCTTCACTGACGCGCAGGCAATACGGCACCTTGACGATGTAGATGCGGTCGAGGAACGCCTCGTTGTTCTTGTTGTTGCGAAACGTCTTCCACTCGCTCTCGTTGCTGTGCGCCAGCACGATGCCGTCGAACGGGATCGCGCCGAAGCCTTCGGTGCCCTTGAAGTTACCTTCCTGTGTGGCCGTGAGCAACGGGTGCAGCACCTTGATCGGCGCCTTGAACATCTCGACGAATTCAAGCAGGCCCTGATTCGCCAGGCACAGACCGCCGGAAAAGCTGTAAGCGTCCGGGTCGTCCTGCGCGAAGGTTTCGAGCTTGCGGATGTCGACCTTGCCGACCAGCGCCGAAATGTCTTGATTGTTCTCGTCGCCCGGCTCGGTCTTGGACACACCGACCTGCCGCAGCACGCTCGGGAAGCGTTTCACAACCTTGAACTTGCGGATGTCGCCGCCGAACTCTTCGAGCCGCTTCACGGCCCAGGGGCTCATGATGCGCTGCAGATAGCGGCGCGGAATACCGTACTCTTTTTCGAGCAGCGCGCCGTCTTCGAGCGCATCGAACAGACCGAGCGGCGACTCGTTCACCGGCGAGCCCTTGATCGCGTAGAACGGCACCTGCTCCATCAGCAGCTTGAGCCGTTCGGCGATCGAACTCTTGCCGCCGCCGACCGGGCCGAGGAGGTACAGGATCTGTTTCTTTTCCTCCAGCCCTTGTGCGGCATGCCGGAAGTACGACACCACCTGTTCGATAGCGTCTTCCATGCCGTAGAACTCGGCGAAGGCGGGGTAGATCTTGATGAGCTTGTTGGCGAAGATGCGCGACAGGCGCGGGTCGTTGCGCGTGTCGACCATCTTCGGTTCGCCAATCGCCTTGAGCATGCGCTCGGCGGCGGTGGCGTAGGCCACGGGATTGCGTTTGCACTCGGCGAGGTAGTCCTCGATCGAGAGTTCTTCTTCGCGGCTGCGCTCGAATCGCGCGGCGAAATTGCTGATCACGTCCATGCCGATCTCCTGTGCGGGAGACGCCGATGCGGTTGCCCTGCCTCGACGCCTGGGGAAGTTCTGATGACACCCGTGTGGGCGCCATCAGAGCTTTCCGTACATCAGCGGATTGGGTGATTCAAGCTTCGTTCATTCTGCGCCTGGCGGTCGATCGAATACACGCGGCATGGCCACCCATTTCGGTGCTTGTTCATGCGCGTGCGATTAGCAAACAACGTGCCGCTCGCCGATGGGTTGACGCTTATCTAAGCAAGAGCGTGTCGACCAGCCCGAAGTTCCGTCGCCCGACGCCACAGTGTGATGGCAATCGTCAGGTTCAGCAGATTCCATGCGACGCCATTGAGAAACGCAGCGTGGTAGGAGCCCGTCATGTCGAAGACCTTGCCCGACATCCAGCCGCCCAGCGCCATGCCGAGCATCGTGAACATCAGCACCGTGCCGACGCGGGCGCCGGCTTCGGCGGGCGCGAAGTGTTCGCGAACGATGATCGCGTAGGACGGTACGATGCCGCCCTGGAACAGGCCGAACAGGCCCGAGATCACGTACAGCGAAACCAGCCCGTCGAAGGGCAAGAACAGCAGCAGCGCCAGACCTTGCAGCGTCGAGCCCAGCACCAGCGTGCGCAGGCCACCAATGCGGTCGCAGATGAGGCCGGACACGAGCCGGCTGACGATGCCGCAGGCGAGCATCAGAGACAGCATTTCGGCGCCGCGTGCGGCGCCGAAGCCGAGGTCGCCGCAGTACGCCACGATGTGCACCTGCGGCATCGCCATCGCCACGCAGCAGGCGACGCCCGCGACGCACAGCAAGGCCTGCGCTGTGGACGGTGCCAGGCCGAAGGGCCGATTTGTGGCCGGCGCTGCGGGGCCGGTGCGGCCGGTGCGGGCCGCGCTTGCCGCGATGACCGGTAAGTGGGCGAGCCCCGGCGGACGCGCGCGCATCAGCAGCGCCAGCGGCAACATCGTCAGCGTGCAGAACATGCCCAGGCCGATGTAGGTCGGGCGCCAGCCGACGGTTTCGACAAAGTGCTGCACGATCGGCGGCCAGATCGCCCCGGCCAGGTAGTTGCCGCTGGCGCAGATCGCCACCGCGATGCCGCGCCGCTTCACGAACCACAGCGAGGTGTCGGCGATCAACGGCGCGAAGGTGGCCGACGCGCCAAGCGCGCCGATCAGCACGCCGTGGGCAACGGCGAACTGCCACAGGCTGGTGGCCTTGCCAGCGGCCACGAAGCCCAGGCCGAGGCAGACCGCGCCGATCAACAGCGGCACCATCACGCCGAAACGGTCGGCCAGACGCCCCATCAGCATGCCGCCGATACCGAAGCCGATCATCATCAGCGTGTACGGCATCGACGCGTCGGCGCGCGGCACGCCGAACTCGGCCTGCACGGCGGGCAGCACCACCGCGACGACATACATGCCGCTGCCGCTGATCGTCATCAGTGCCAGCGTGATCAGCAGGCGCAGCGCGGCGTGGCGGGAATCGGGCTCGGCGGTCATGGGCGTGCCCTGCAGTGCGGGAGCTGGGGGACGTGCGGAAGGTTCGCGATGGGCTTCAGCGTTGCCTCAGGCCGAGCTTGTGCAGCAGGCCGGTCAGCTCGTCGAGAGAGCCGAACGCGATCGCGACTTCACCTTGCTCGCCGCGCCTGGTGAGCTTCTTGACGCGGATGTCAACGGCGGCGGTCAACAGGTCCGACAGCTCGTGTTCGATGCGCTGCAAGTCGCGCGGCTTCTCGTGGCGGGTGCGCAGCAACGGCGCTTGCCGGCCCGAGCTGGCATTGGCGCGCGCGACCAGTTTTTCAGCCTCGCGCACGCTGAGCTTCTTCGCGACGATTTCGCTCGCGCGCAGGATCTGCTGCGCCCCTTCGAGCGGCAGCAAGGCGCGTGCATGGCCCATGTCGATGTCGCCAGCCATCAGCATCTGCTGCACCGGCTCGGTCAGATTCAGCAGGCGCAACAGGTTGCTGGCGGCGCTGCGCGAGCGGCCTACCGCCTGCGCCGCCTGTTCGTGGGTTAGGCCGAATTCGTCGGTCAGGCGCTTCAGGCCCTGCGCCACTTCGAGCGGGTTCAGGTCTTCGCGCTGAATGTTCTCGATCAACGCCATCGCGGCGGCGGCTTCGTCGGGCACTTCCTTGACCAGCACCGGCACTTCGTCCAGGCCCGCCAGGCGCGCCGCCCGCATGCGGCGTTCGCCGGCAATCACCTCATAGCGACCCGCCCCGACCGGGCGCACCAGGATCGGCTGCATGATGCCCTGCGCCTTGATGCTCTCGGCCAGCTCGTACAGCGAGCCTTCGTCCATGCGCGTGCGCGGCTGGTACTTGCCGGGCTGCAACTGGGTGAGCTTCAAAGTGTGCGGAACGGTGTCAGGCGCGGCGCCCTCGCCTACTTCCCTGACGCGCGGGCCGAGCAAGGCTTCGAGGCCGAGGCCGAGGCCCTTGGGTTTCTTGGTCACCATGGTCGGGATTCTCGACGATTCGCGCGGCGGCGCTTCCGGCCAGCGCGCTGCATTTTGTGGGGGTGACGCTCAACCGGCCCGCGCCCGCAGCGCGCTCAACATCGCCCAGCCCTCGGGCCAGTCGCCGAGGCCCGATTCGCCGTTGATGTGGCCGCATGCGTCGATCGTCTGCGTGGCGCTGCCCCAGTTCGATGCCATTTGCGTGGATCGCGCCGGCGCGCAATATGGATCGTCGCTGCTGGTCACGACAAGGCTCGCGAACGGCAGCCTCCGGCGCACGACCGGGCGCCAGTTGAAGAGGTTCGGCGGCATGTCGTCGCGCTCGGTGTCGGGCGGTGCGACGAGCATCGCCGCCACCACGCGCGCCGCATGCCCCGAATGCGCTGCCCAGGCAGCGACGAGCTGGCAGCCCAGGCTGTGCGCCACCAGCACGACGGGCGCCGCGCTGGCTTGAACCACCTCGTCGAGTCGCGCCATCCAGTCGCCGCGGCGCGGCCAGATCCAGTCGTCCTGCTCGACGCGGGCGCCTCCATGCAGCGTTTCCCAGCGACTTTGCCAATGGGCCGGGCCGGAGTTCAGCCAGCCGGGCAGCAGCAGCACGCGGGCCGCGCGCAATTCGAGCGGTGCGGTGGTGGCCATGGTGGGCAAGCGGCTATCCTCGGCGGTTGTGAAGTTCTGTTTGGGCAAGGAATCGACATGACCTACCGCGCGTTTGTGGACGGCCAGGAAGGCACGACCGGGCTGCGAATTCACGAGGATCTCGCGCAGCGCGACGACATCGAGGTGTTGCGCATCGCCGCCGACAAGCGCAAGGACGCCGCCGAGCGCGCGCGCCTGCTGAACGCTGCGGACGTGGCTTTCCTGTGCCTGCCCGACGTGGCCGCCAGAGAGGCCGCCGCGCTGGTCACGAACCCGCACACGTGCCTGATCGATGCCAGCACCGCGCACCGTACCGCGCCGGGCTGGGCCTTCGGCCTGCCCGAACTGGCGCCGGGGCAGCGCGCGCTGATCCGCGCATCCAAGCGCATCTCGAACCCCGGCTGCCACGCATCGGCCTTTATCCTGCTGCTGCGCCCGCTGGTCGACGCCGGGCTGGTACCGGCGGCGCTGCGGCTGTCGGCGACCTCGATCACCGGTTACTCGGGCGGTGGCAAGAAGATGATCGAGCAGTACGAGGCGGGCGGTGACGCGCGCCTGCGTGCACCGCGCCCCTATGCGCTGAATCTGGCGCACAAGCACATTCCGGAGATGATGACGCACACCGGATTGACCCAGCGGCCGATCTTCTTGCCCATCGTCGGCAGCTTTTACAAGGGGTTGTCAGTAAGCGTGCCCTTACATCTTTCGGAATTGAGGGCGGGTGTGAGCGCTGAGGCGATACAGGCTGCGTTGGTGGAACGTTATGCCGGCGAGCGCTTCGTCCGGGTGATGCCACTGCGTGATCCGGCCACGCTGGCCGACGGCTTCTTTGACGTGCAGGCCTGCAACGACACCAACCGAGTCGACGTTTTCGTGTTCGCCAGCGAAGCCGAGGTCGTCCTGGTGGCGCGGCTCGACAACCTGGGCAAGGGCGCGAGCGGCGCCGCTGTGCAGGCGATGAATGTGCACCTCGGCATTGCCGAGGAAACAGGCCTGTAGCCAGGCAGTCACGCGGTTGCGTGACCGGACCTTCAGCCGCCCAGGCGCGCTGACATTTCCTTCGCGAACTCGACAAACGCCAGTGCGCCCTTCGACGCCGGGTCGAACACCACCCCCGGCAAGCCGTAGCTTGGCGCCTCGGCCAGCCGCACGTTGCGCGGGATCACGGTGTTGAACACCTTGTCGCCAAAGTGCGCCTTGAGTTGTTCGCTGACTTGCTGCTGCAAGGTGATGCGAGGGTCGAACATCACGCGCAGCAGGCCGATGATTTCCAGTGCCGGGTTCAGGTT
>JANXZA010000142.1 GCA_025355745.1 Rhizobacter sp.
GCGGCCGCTGCGTCAGCAGTCGCGGGCGCTTCAACCCTCGCGGCGTACGGCGCAAAATGAGCAGCTTCAACGTCCGCCATCGTGGCGAGTTGCTCCATCGGAGCCCACATTCTAACCCCGAATATTCGTATCTGAACAGTATTGAAGCTAAGGCAGGCGACCGGACGACGCTACCGCCGATCCCGGCGGCAGCAACGCGACGATGCGCAGTGCCATCCGCCGCGCCGCGCCACGATGCTGCGCGGCGAACGCCAACGCATCGCGCGAGCGCTGCGCCAGCGCCGGCGCATCGGCCAGCCAGGCGATGGCCAGGGCCACGCCACTGGCCATGTCGGCCGTGCGTTGCGAAGCCCCGGCGGCCAACGACAGGGCCGCCGCCTCGGCGAAGTTGAAGCTGCTCGGGCCCATCACCAGCGGGCAGCCGCAGGCGGCCGCCTCGATCAGGTTGTGGCCGCCCAGATTCGCGAAGCTGCCGCCCAGCAAGGCGACATGAGCGCAGGCGTAGTACAGCGCCATTTCGCGCATCGAGTCGCCAAGCCAGACGTCGGCCGTGGCCGCCTCGGCGGGCGGCGCATCGCCCCATTCGCTGCGCCGCGCGAGCGTCAGGCCGGCGCTGCGCACGAGCGCTGCAACCTCGTCGAAACGCTGCGGGTGGCGCGGCACGATAAGCAACAGCGGCCGCGGGCCCGGCTCGGCCCGCCACGCCGTCAGCAGCATCGCCTCCTCGCCTTCGCGGGTGATGGCCGCCATCACCACCGGCCGGTTCAGTTGCAGCCGCCACGCCACGCCAAGCGCCAGTTGGGCTGCGTCCGGCGTCAGGTCGTACTTCAGGTTGCCGCTGACCTCGACGTCAGGTGCACCGGCCGCGTGCAGGCGCTGCGCATCGGCCTCGCTCTGCGCCAGCACCAGGGCCAGGCTGCGCGCGGCCGGGCGCAGCAGCGCGTCCAGGCGCTGGCCGCGCGCCGCACTGCGCACGCTCAGGCGGGCATTCGCCAACACCATCGGCACCGCGTCGGCCTGCGCGGCGTGCAGCAGGTTCGGCCAGACCTCGGTTTCCATCAGCACCCCGATCGCGGGATTGAAATGAGCGAAAAATCGCTTTACGACCGCGCTCGAGTCGCTGGGCATCCAGGCCTGCTGATCGCCTTCGCGCAGTAGCTCGCGCCCGGCTTCGCGGCCGGTGGCGGTGCTGTGCGTCAGCAGCAGGCGCAGGCCCGGGCGCAGCGCGCGCAAGGCATCGACAAGCGCCGCCGCTGCCCGGGTTTCGCCGAGCGACACGGCATGCACCCAGAGCCAGCCCGAACTCGGCTCGCCGCGATAGAAGCCGAACCGTTCGGCGATGGCGTGGCGGTACAGCGGCTCGGCCCGGCCCCGCCACCACAGGCGCAGCAGGTACGCCGGGGCCAGCAGGCGCAGCAGCAGCGAATACGCGCGCCGCGTCAACCGCTGGCGCCAGGTCGTCACGCCGCAGGCCCTGCCGGAGCGTCATGCCACGGCCCTGCCGGAGCGTCACGCCATGGCCCTGCCGGGGCGTCATGCCACGGCTGCGCCGTGACACCACGCCACGCCGCCCACACCGCATCGATCGACGGTGTGGGCTGGCCTTCGATCGACACCTGGTGGCGCTGGCCATGCGTCACCTGCGGCCCGGTGCGCCACGCAGTCGGGAAGTTGTAGAGCTGCACATGCGGCAGGCCGAGCGCCACGGCGATGTGGCTCAGGCCACTGTCGACGCCGACCACGCCCTGCGCCGCGCCCATGCGATCGACCAGCGCATCCAGGTCCATCGGCGGCCAGATCTCGGCGCGCTCGCCGCATGCCAGCTGCAGGCGCTGCGCGCGCGCCCGCTCCACATCGCCAGCCTGCGGCAACGCGATGCGCCAGCCCTGCGCGATGACGCGGCGGCCGAGTTCGATCCACGCCGATTCCGGCCAGAGCTTGTCGTCGCGCGAACTGCCGTGGACGAACACGACGGTCGGTGTGGATGCGGTCGGCGCGCTGCACGTCGATGCACCCGAAGGCTGCACCGATGCAGCGCGCAGCCCGAACTGCGGCGGCCCCTGAACGCGGTAGCCGAGCGCACGCGCCGCCAGTTCGCGCGAACGGTCGAGCGCATGGATGTGCGGCTCGATGCGGATCGCGTGGTTCACCAGCCAGCGCGCCGGCGCCTCATGGCTCGCGCCGTCGGTGCGGTTCGCCAGACCATAGCTCACTCCCTCGTTGGTGTAGTTCGCCACCCGCGCGATCAGCGCCGATTTGGTCAGGCCTTGCAGATCGAGCACCGCGTCGTAGCGATGCGCGCGCAGCCGCTGGCGGAAGGCCCGCCACTCGGCGCGCACGGCGCCGGTCCACCAGGCCCGGCTCCAGCGCCGCAGCGCGCATTCGATGACCTCGTTGATGCCGTCCACGCGCCGCAGCAGCGCTGCAAAGCCCGGCTCGACGACCCAGTCGATCAGCGCTTGCGGATGGGCCGCGAGGATGTCGTGCACCACCGGCATCGCATGCACCACATCGCCCAGCGACGAGAGCTTGACGATCAGGATGCGCACAGCCGCTGTTCCCTCGTCAACGGCCGCGTTGCGGCGCGCAAGTTCAATGCACCGCCGCGGCGATCTTCGCGTTCGGCTTGACGACGCGCAGCGCCGCCATGAAGTGGCTCTGGATGCGCTCCAGCGCCTGCGGCGTATGGCCTTCGAAGCGCAGCACCAGCACCGGCGTGGTGTTCGACGACCGGATCAGGCCGAAGCCGTCCTTGTAATCGACGCGCAGGCCGTCGATCGTGATGATCTCCTTCGAGCCGGGGAACTTTGCAGTCGCCAGCAGCTGCTGCACGACACGCTTCGGCTCGCCTTCGGCGCAGGCAACGTTCAATTCGGGCGTGCTGAAGCTGGTCGGCAAGGCATTCAACACCTTGCTTGGGTGCTTGCTGCGCGACAGGATCTCTAGCAGCCGCGCGGCGCTGTAAGTGGCGTCGTCGAAGCCGTACCAGCGCTCGGCGAAGAAGATGTGGCCGCTCATCTCGCCAGCGATCGGCGCGCGCGTTTCGCGCAGCTTGGCCTTCACCAGCGAGTGGCCGGTCTTCCACATCAACGGCACGCCGCCACACCTGCGGATCACCGGCGCCAGGCGCTGCGTGCACTTCACATCGAAGATCACCGTGCCGCCCGGCTTGCGCTTCAGGATGTCGGTGGCGAACAGCATCAACTGGCGGTCCGGGTAGATGATCTGGCCGTCATTCGTGACCACGCCGAGGCGGTCGCCATCGCCATCGAAGGCCAGGCCGAGTTCGGCGCCCGTGGCCTGCACGGTGCGGATCAGATCGGCCAGGTTCTCGGGCTGGCTCGGGTCGGGGTGGTGGTTCGGGAACTCGCCGTCGACCTCGGAGTAGAGCTCGATCACTTCGCAGCCCAGGGCCCGCAGGATGGCCGGTGCCGAGGCGCCGGGAATGCCGTTGCCGGAGTCGACGACGATCTTCATCGGCCGGGCCAGCGCGCAGTCGGTGACGATGCGCGCCAGGTACTCGGTGCTGATGTCCATGCGCGCCGTGCGGCCCTTCGCGCGCACATAGTCTTCGGCCTCGATGCGCCGGCGCAGGTTCTGGATCTCGTCGCCATAGATGGCCTTGCCGGCCAGCACCATCTTGAAGCCGTTGTAGTCCTTCGGGTTGTGGCTACCGGTCACCATGATGCCGCTGCGGCAACCGCGCCGGCGGCGTGTGGCGGCCACGTAGTAAAGCATCGGCGTGGTCACCGCGCCGAGGTCCACCACATCGAGGCCGGTCGACACCAGGCCCTTGATGAGTGCCTTCACGAGGCTCGGGCCCGACAGCCTTCCGTCGCGCCCGACTGCCACCGCGCTCTCGCCGGCCTTCACCGCTTCACTGCCGAAGGCCCGGCCAAGATGCTCGGCGAAGGCTTCGTCGAGCGACACCCCGACGATGCCGCGAATGTCATAGGCTTTGAAGACGGAGGCGTTGACTTGCATGGTGCTGGGGTCTCGGAAGTGCGGCGATTGTAGGGACGGCCCTTGGCGCCTCCGCCAGCCATCGGGCTTGGCGTCGATCCGTCGGCCGCGCGGTCGATCCGGCCGCTCAGTCGCGACGTGATCGCAGCACCTTCCTACACTTGGCGCATGAACCGTTCGCAACTGCTTCGCGACTCCTGGCGCGGCTGGATGAACCCGAGCCAGCCGAACATCGGCCCGTGGTGGTGGCAGTGGGTCTGGACCTTGCTGTTTTCGGCGCTGGTCGCGTTGGGCTTTGCGTTCCTCGGGTTCATCGTCTCCGGCGGCGCGGCAGCCGAAACCGGTGCGGCCCGCTGGGCAAAGTTCTATCTCGGCTACTTCATCGTCAGCGTGTCGATTGGCGTCTCCATCCACGCGCTGTTCGACCTGCTGCGACGCGGGCTCGGCCGCCAACGGATACGCGCGCTGACGGCCTGGCAGCGTCGGCTGTTTTATGGCGGTGTTTCGCTCACCGGCACGGCAGCGGGCTGGCTGCTGGCCATCAGCTTGTTCGGCGTCAATGTGCGCCTCGGGTCGGCACCCGGCGGAGCCAACGCGTGGGCCGTTGCGATCGCACTGTCGCTGCTGGTCTGGGTCCTGTTCCAGCTCTACTTCACGGCACGCTATCGCCGCCTTGCCGCCGAGCGGCGCGCCACCGAAGCGCAGCTGAGGCTGCTGCAAGGCCAGATCGAGCCGCACTTCCTGTTCAACACATTGGCCAATGTGCTCGGCCTGATGGACGCCGACACGCCGCGCGCGCGGTTGATGCTGGAG
>JANXZA010000152.1 GCA_025355745.1 Rhizobacter sp.
GCCAACGTGGCGTTGAACGTCAAGACACTGGGCGCGCAAGCCACCTTGCTGACCGTCGTCGGCGACGACGAACCGGCCCGCAAGCTGCGCGGCCTGCTCGAACGGCAAGGCGTCACCGCGCTGCTCGGCAGCGACCCGCAACTCCACACCATCGTCAAGCTGCGCGTCATCGGCCGGGCCCAGCAACTGATCCGCATCGACTTCGAGAACGCGCCCGACCACGAGGTGCTGGCTGCGATGCTGAGCGACTACGAACGGGTGCTGCCGAACCACGACGCGGTGCTATTTTCCGACTACGGCAAAGGCGGCCTGACCCACATCCCGCGCATGATCGAACTCGCGCGCACTGCGAGCAAGCCGGTGCTGATCGACCCGAAGGGCAGCGACTGGCACCGCTATGCCGGCGCCACCGTGATCACGCCGAACCGCGCCGAACTGGCGCAGGTGATCGGCACCTGGAGCAGCGAGGCGCAGCTGAACCAGCGGGTCCAGGCGCTGCGCCAGGAACACCGCCTCGACGGCTTGTTGCTGACCCGCTCGGAAGACGGCATGTCGCTGTTCGACGCCGACCCGCGCGACGCCGGCCATGCCCATGTGCCGGCGCAGGCGCGCGAAGTGTTCGACGTGACGGGGGCCGGCGACACCGTCATCGCCACGCTGGCGGCAATGCTCGCCTGCGGCCTGTCGTTGCGCGAAGCGTTGCCGCTGGCAAACCGCGCCGGTGGCATCGTGGTCGGCAAGTTCGGCACCGCCAGCGTCGGCTACGAAGAACTTTTCGAATAGGGACGAAGTCGTGAGGAACAGACCATGAAAGTCGTCGTCACCGGCGCCGCCGGCATGATCGGCAGCAACCTCGTGCACGGCCTGAACGCGATCGGCATCGACGATGTGATTGGCGTCGATGACCTGACCGACGGCCCGAAATACCGCAACCTGCTGGGCGCTCGGCTGAGCGACTATTTCGACCGCACCGAGTTCTACACGCGCTTCGCAAAGGGTGAATTCGGCCGCATCGAAGCGGTGCTGCACCAGGGCGCCTGCTCCGACACGATGGAGCACAATGGCCGCTTCATGCTCGACACCAACTACCGGTGCTCAAAGGATTTGCTAGACGCCTGCCAACTGCGCGGCACGCGGCTGCTGTATGCCTCGTCGGCGGCCACTTATGGCGGCAGCGCATCGTTCCGCGAGGAAGCTGAGTTCGAACGCCCGCTGAACGTCTACGGCTACTCGAAGCTGCTGTTCGACGATGTGGTGCGGCGCATGCTGCCGGCCGCGAACACGCAGGTCGCGGGCTTCCGCTACTTCAACGTCTACGGCCCACGCGAGCAGCACAAGGGCCGCATGGCCTCGGTCGCGTTCCACCACTTCAATCAGTTCCGCGACACCGGCAAGGTCAAGCTGTTCGGTGCCCACGCTGGCCATGACGCCGGCGAACAGTCGCGCGATTTTGTGTTCGTCGACGATGTGGTCGCCGTCAACCTCTGGTTCCTGCAGCACCCCGGCGCGAGCGGCGTCTTCAACCTTGGCACCGGGCGCGCCCAGCCGTTCAACGACGTTGCCGTGGCCACCGTGAACGCGGCCCGCGCGCGGCGCGGCGATGCCGAAGCGCTGCCGCTCGCCGAGCTGGTCGGCCAGGGGCTGATCGAGTACATCGCCTTCCCCGAGGCACTGGTCGGCAAGTACCAGAGCTTCACGCAGGCCGACCTGACCCGGCTGCGCGCCACCGGCTGTGCGCACCGCTTCGCCGATGTCGCGACCGGCATTCGTGCTTACACAGAATGGCTTGCGCAGAACGGCCCGGCCGGCTGAGCACGGCGGCGGGCAGGCGTCAACCGGCCGCCCGCACCGGCCGTTGTGGGAACTGCCGCCCAAAGCTCGGGCCGGCGCTCACCCCGTTCGATCCCTGTTGGAGAAAATCACATGATCAAGAAAATCCTCGCTGCCATGCTGGCCCTGTTCGCGGCCGTGGCGTTCGCCGCCGTCGATGTCAACAAGGCGACGCAAGCCGAACTCGAAGCCGTCAAGGGCATCGGCCCGGCGATCGCCGGCAAGATCCTCGACGAGCGCAAGAAGTCTTCGTTCAAGGACTGGAACGACATGGTCGAGCGCGTCAAAGGTGTGGGTGAACGCAATGCTGCCAAGTTCTCGGCCGAAGGCCTGACCGTCAACGGTGCCGCCTTCGCAGGCGCACCGGCCAAGCCGGCCACACCGGTTGCGAAGGAGGTCAAGCCGATGGCTGCTGTGACTGACAAAAATACTGCAGACAAGAAGCCCGCCGACAAGACCACCGCTGCGCCGATGGCCGCAACGCCCGCAACACCCGCTGCCGCCAAGGCCGATGCCAAGCCTGCTGCCGCTGTCGCCAGCGCAGCACCGGCCGTCGACAAGAAGGCCGCCGCGATGAAGGACAAGGAGGACAAGAAGGCGGCCAAGGCCGCAGCGGCCGACGAAGCCAAGAAGGCCAAGGCCGACAAGGCCGCCACCAGCAAGGACGCAAAGGCCGCGAAGGAAGGCAAGCCGGCCGCCGCTGCCGACGCGCCGGCCAGCGCCGCGAAGAAGTAAGAACTGCGGCGGACCGAATACGGTCCGCACCGCAAGACGTACCCTAAGACGCCCCGCCTCGTGCGGGGCGTTTTACATGGCGCCCACCGGCGCTGGTGGCAACTTGGCGACAGTTGTCCCGGCCGCTGGCTGACCAGTCACCGGCCCCTCCGACCAGCCGAAAAAACGCAGCACATCATCGCGCCGCTGCAGCGTGTCGGCCACGCCGAGCGCCATCAGTTCGCGCGTGTACGGCGCCTCGAACAGCAGGTAGCTGGCGAGCGCCGCGCCACGCGCGTCCGAGCCCTTGCCCTGCACGCCCAGGCCGCCCAGCAGCGCCCGCACCGGCAGCGGCAGGCAGCGCAGGTGCTTGGCGGCGATGTCGTCGAGCCGCTGGCTCGGCGCGATCACCAGCACCTCGATCGGTTTCAACTGAGTGGCGGCGCGCTGCGCCGGGGTCAGCAACGCCAGCGTGCTGTTGATGCGCTGCAAACGTTCCACATCGACCGCCAGCGCATCGAGAAAGATGTTCGACAGCGCATGGCCCGCGATCTGCGCCAGGTTCGGGTAGTCGCTGCTGCCCGCTCGCGGCCCCGCCGGCTCGTGCATGCGGCCGGCGCCGACGACGAGGATGCGCTGCGCCCCCAGGTGCACGGCCGGCGAGATCGGCGCGGCCTGGCGCATCGAGCCGTCGCCGCAGTACTCGATGTGGTCACCGAGCGTGAGCGCCACCGGCGGGAACACGAACGGGATCGCCGACGACGCCATCAGATGCGGCACACCGATGGCGCCGCGCACCGCGATGCGCTGCGAGCGCGTCCACGGCAGGATGTCGGCGACAGCGTCGTAAAAGGTCACGTGCAGGCCCGAGCCGTAGCTCGACGCGCTGACCGCGAGCGCCTGCAAATGGCCCGCCTGCATCACCTGGCGCAGCCGCTCGGTATTGACCAGCTTGCCGAGCAGCGCCTGCAGCGGCGCGTTGTCGAGCAGCGAGCGCGGCCGGGCCCGGTGAAAGCGGGCGATGACCCAGCCGATCGACAGCATCGTCAGCCAGCGCGCGCCGCTGCGGATCACACCGATCGAGTCGGACCGGTAGACCTGCTCGGCGTGAAAGTTTTCCCAGACCTCGCACAGGCACGCAACCGCGTCATCGAAGTCATCGGCCCGGCACGCCAGCGCGGCCGCGTTGATGGCGCCCGCCGAAGTGCCGGTGATGACCGGGAACGGGTTCGGCGCGGCCGCCTGCCCGCACTCGCGGCGCATCTGCGCGATCGCCTTCAACACGCCGACCTGGTAGGCCGCCCGCGCGCCGCCGCCGGTAAGGACGAGGCCGGTGGTCGGGCCGGGGTCGGGCGTGGCGGCGATCATCCCTGCGTTATCGGCGCGAAGTGCCCAGAGCTGAGTGGGCGAGTGGGAATCGACGCGTCTTGAATGCAACAGCCAACTCACTCACCGCAGAGGCGCAGAGGCGCAGAGGACGCAGAGTTGCGCGGAGTGAATTCAAATAAATGAAATTCTCTGCGTCCTCTGCGTCCTCTGCGTCCTCTCCGTTCTGCGCGCCTCTGCGGTGGTGAGTTTGAGTCTTGAGTGGGCACCACGTCATTCATACACCACCACCGCGCGCCCCTCGTGGGCACCGGCGCGCCAACGGTCCAGCGCCGCGTCGGTGGGGTAGAAGCGGGCCGCTTCGCCGAGGTCGAGCTCAGCGCTCGCGCTCGCGCGGTGCAGTTGCAGGCGCACCGTCAAGCCCTGCGGCAGGTCGCCGTGGTCGGTGGCGATGCGGCGCGACGGGAAGTCGCGCAGCACCTCGGCCACCGGCGGCACGCTGCCATTCACATCGACGCGCAGGAACTTGCCGAAGCGGCAGCGCGCGCCCGCCAGGTCCCAGACCTGGGTCACGTTCAACCGCACGCCGCCCGAAAAGCGGTCGGGCTGGACCTTGCCTTGCACGATGATGAGTTCGTCGTCCTTCAGCAGGTCGCGGTTCGCGTTCAGCAGGTCTTCGTTGACCACGGTCTCGATCGCCTCGGTCTTGTCGTCGAGCTTGAAGATCGCGACCCGGCCGCGCTGGCCGTTGACGATGCGCAGGTCGCTGACGATGCCGGCCAGCACCTGGGGTTCGCGGCTGTCGATCAGCTCGGCAATGCGGCGCCGGGCGATGCGGCAGACCTCGTCTGCGCTCTGGTCGAACAGGTGGCCCGACAGATAGAAGCCGAGCGCCGCCTTCTCCAGCATCAGCCGCTCGCGAATGCTCCACGGCTCGGCGGCGAGCAGCTCGGGCTCGTGGGTGCTGGCGCCGTGGCTCGCCTCTTCATCGGGGCTGGCGTCGAACAGGCCGCCTTGATCGGCATGCGCAGCCTGGCTGTCGGCCCAGTCCATCGCCAGGCTCACGCTGGCCAGGGCGCGCGCGCGCTCCGGGTGCAGGGCATCGAAGGCGCCGGCCTTGATCAGGGCTTCGATGACGCGCTTGTTGATGCGCTGGCGGTCGACGCGCGCGGTGAAGTCGAACAGGCTCTTGAACGGGCCCGCGCCTGCCTCGCTGCGCGCCTTCACGATCGCCTCGATGGCACCCTGCCCTGTTCCCTTGATGGCGCCCAGGCCATAGCGCACCACCGAGTCCGAGACCGGCTCGAAGCGCTGCGTGCCCAGGTTCACATCGGGCGCCTGCACCTCGACGCCAAAGCTCTTCGCATCGACCATCAGCACCCGCAGCTTGTCGGTGTCGTCCATTTCCACCGTCATGTTGGCGGCGAAGAATTCGGCCGTGCAATGCACCTTGATCCAGGCCGTGTGATACGCCAGCAACGAGTACGCGGCGGCGTGCGACTTGTTGAAGCCGTAGCCGGCGAACTTCTCCATCAGGTCAAAGACTTCATCGGCCTTCTCCTGGCCGATGTCCTGCTTCAGCGCGCCGGCGCGGAACACGAGGCGCTGCCTGGCCATCTCGTCGGCGTTCTTCTTGCCCATCGCCTTGCGCAGGATGTCGGCACTGCCGAGCGAGTAGCCGGCGAGCTTCTGCGCCGCGAGCATCACCTGCTCTTGATACACCATCACGCCATAGGTTTCTGCGAGCACGGGTTCGAGCAGCGGGTGCGGGTAACTGACCTCTTCCTTGCCATGCTTGCGGGCGCAGAAGGTCGGGATGTTTTCCATCGGCCCGGGCCGGAACATCGCGTTCAACGCGAACAGGTCTTCGATGCGCGTCGGCCGCGCATCTTTCAACATCCGCTGCATGCCCGCGCTCTCGAACTGGAACACCGACTCGGTGCGCCCTTCCGAGAACAGCTTGTAGACGCGCGCGTCGTCGAGCGGCAACTTGTCGTAATCGAACTCCTGATGCTGCGGCCGGCGCGCGATGATGAAGTTCTTCGCCAGCTCCAGGATCGTCAGGGTCGCCAGGCCGAGGAAGTCGAACTTGACGAGGCCGATCGCCTCCACATCGTCCTTGTCGAACTGGCTCACCGCGCTGTCGCTGCCGGGCTGCATGTAGAGCGGGCAGAAGTCGGTGATCTTGCCGGGCGCGATCAACACGCCGCCGGCATGCATGCCGACGTTGCGCGTGATGCCCTCGACCCGCGTTGCCAGCGCCAGCAGCTCGGCCACTTCCACCTCAGCCGCTTCGCGCTGATTCAGTTCGGGCGCTTCCTTGCGGGCATAGATCAGCCCCGGGTCGGGCAGGTTCGGCGCCAGCGGCAGCTTGGCCAGCGTGACCTGCTTGCCTGGCGGCGCCGGGATCAGCTTGGCGATCGAGTCGACATGGCCGTAGCCCATGCCGAGCACGCGGCCCACGTCGCGCAGCGCCGCCTTCGCCGCCATCGTGCCGAAGGTGGCGATCTGGCTCACCGCGTCGCGGCCGTACTTGTGCTTCACGTAGTCGATCACGCGCTCGCGGTTGCCCTGGCAGAAGTCGATGTCGAAGTCGGGCATCGAGACGCGTTCGGGGTTCAGGAAACGTTCGAACAGCAGCTCGTACTGCAGCGGGTCCAGGCCGGTGATATTGAGCGAATATGCGACCAGCGAACCCGCGCCCGAGCCGCGCCCCGGGCCGACCGGGCAGCCGTTGTTCTGGGCCCAGTTGATGAAGTCGGCGACGATCAGGAAGTAGCCGGGGAAGCCCATCTTCAGGATCGTCGCGATCTCGAAGTCCAGCCGCTCGACATAGCGCGGGCGCTGCCGCTCGCGCTCGGCGGCCTCCGGGTAGCGCTGCTGCAGCCGCCGCTCCAGGCCGTCGTGCGACGCGACCGCGAAGTACTCGGCCATCGCGAGCGGCTGGCCATCGACGATCGGTGTCGGGAAGTCCGGCAGCTGCGGCTTGCCGAGCACGAGGCTGAGGCTGCAGCGCTTCGCGATCTCGGTCGTGTTCTCGATCGCGCTCGGCAGGTCGGCAAACAGCGCCTCCATCTGCGCCTGGGTCTTGAAGTACTGCTCGCGGCCGAAGCGCTTGACGCGCTTCGGGTTCGTCAGCATCTCGCCTTCGGCGACGCAGACGCGCGCCTCGTGCGCATCGAAGTCATCGGCGCTCGCGAATTGCACCGGGTGCGTCGCGACCACCGGCAACTGCAGCCGCGCCCCCAGTTGCACCGCCGCGCGCACGTGCGCCTCGTTGCCGGCCAGGCCGGCGCGCTGCAGCTCGATGTAGAAGCGATTCGGGAAGATCGCCGCGAGCTGGCGCGCCAGCGCGTCGGCGCGCGCCGGGTCGCCGGCCACCAGCGCCTGCCCGACCGCCCCCATCTCGGCGCCGGCGAGCGCGAACAGGCCCGCGTTCAGCTCGGCAAGCCAGGCCCACTTGACGCACGCCTGCGAGCGCTGCTCGTGCAGCAGCCAGGCGCGCGACAGCAATTCGCACAGGTTGCGGTAGCCGCCCTTGTCCTGCACCAGAACGACCAGCCGGCTCGGGGCCTTCTCGCCGCCTTCGGGCTCGAGCCACAGGTCGGCGCCGATGATCGGCTTGACCCCCTTCTTGCGCGCCGCGCCGTACAGCTTGACGGCTCCGAACAGGTTCGACAGGTCGGTGATCGCGAGCGCGACCTGGCCGTCCGCCGCCGCGGCGCCGACCGCATCGTCGATCCGCAGGGTGCCGTCGGCGATGGAAAACTCGGTGTGGGTGCGCAGGTGAACGAAAGCCATTCGGTCATTCTAGGGAGCGCGCGGCCGGTAAAATTTGCGCGGTGCGATCAATTCTGAACATCTCGGCCTACAAGTTCGTCGGCCTCACTGATACCGGGCGGTGGCGCGAGAGCATCCGCTCACAAGCGCAGGCCTGTGCGCTGAAGGGTACGGTGCTGCTGGCCGACGAAGGGATCAACCTGTTCGTCGCCGGTGCGCCGGCCGGCGTGCGCGGCTTCCTCGCGTGGCTGGGCGCGCACGCGCCGTTCGCGGACCTGCCGGTGAAGGAGAGCTGGTCCGACACGCTGCCGTTCGGGCGGCTGCTGGTCAAGGTCAAGGCCGAGATCATCCGCATGAACCACCCGGCGATCCAGCCGCAGCTCGCACGTGCGCCGGCGGTCGACGCGAAGACGCTCGCGCGCTGGCTGGACGCTGGGGTCGACGATGCCGGTCGCGAGGTGGTCACGCTCGACACGCGCAATGCATTCGAGGTCGACCACGGCCGCTTTCGCGGCGCGCACGATTGGCGCCTCGCCAAGTTCAGCGATTTTCCCGAGGCCCTGCGCGCACGCCGCGCCGAGCTCGAGGGCAAGACCGTGGTCAGCTACTGCACCGGCGGCATCCGCTGCGAGAAGGCGGCGCTGTTGATGCGCGAGGCGGGCCTGGCGAACGTGCTGCAGCTCGACGGCGGGATCCTCAAGTACCTCGAGGAAGCGGGCGGCCGGCACTTCGAAGGGAATTGTTTCGTCTTCGACGCCCGCGGGGCGTTGAATGACACACTGGCACCCGCCCGGCCGGTGTAACTTCCGGTCGCTCTCCGCCACGACTCTCCGTGCCCGCTCACGGAGCGCACGCCATGACGACAGCCCTCTGGCCGGTGCCCGACGTCGCGCGATCCGGCGACCTCGCGGCCGCCTACGGTGCGATCCGGCAGACCACGCTGGCCCTGGTCGCCCCGCTCTCGGCGGAAGACTGCCAGGTGCAGTCGATGCCGGACGCGAGCCCCGCGAAGTGGCATCTTGCCCACACCACCTGGTTCTTCGAGACCTTCGTGCTCGAGCCGAACGAACCCGGTTTCAGGCCGTTCGACGCGAGCTTTCGCGTGCTGTTCAATAGCTACTACCAGGGCATCGGCGAAATGCATCCGCGGCCCCGCCGCGGCCTGATCACGCGGCCGACGCTGGCCGAGGTGAAGCAGTACCGCGCCGCCGTC
>JANXZA010000274.1 GCA_025355745.1 Rhizobacter sp.
CTCCTTCCCATCCCGAACAGGACAGTGAAACGCCTCAGCGCCGATGATAGTGCGGGTTCCCGTGTGAAAGTAGGACATCGTCAGGCTACTATTGAAAAACGCCCCTCATCAATCGATGTGGGGCGTTTTGCTTGGTGCCACGAATCTCTATGCACCAACGAATCGGCCGAGTATCTCTAGCCATATCCAACCGTGCGCTGATTTCTTGAATCCTTATCGCCGTGCCCCGGCTTCATCGAGGCGAGCGCAACCTAATAATAGTTTCTGCGACAAGCGCCTCAAAGCCTTTCGTGCCGCCATGCGGCAAATGCGATCTCGCCATGCGCACGATGACCAACCGTTCGGACGGGATTACGGCGATGCGCTGTCCGAGATTGCCGACAGCAAAAAACGCATCTGCAGGCAGTCCCGCTTTTATCCGGGCCGCAGCAGCCGGACTTCTGCCGTGGTTTGTCCACCATCCCGCGCCATAGGGTGCGCCGAGCGAGGGTGACGTCGATAGTTGCACCCAGCCTTCCGGAAGGATGCGCCGCCCACTGACGACACCGTCGTCGAGATACAGGCTGCCGAATCGCGCCCAATCGCGCGCGCTGGCCAGCATGTAATGCGCACCAATGGGCGTACCGGTGGCGTCCATCTCCAAGGTCACGCTGCGCATGCCCAGCACATCGAAAAGTTCGCGGAACGCGAAGCGCTGCACTGCATCAGCCGTTCCGCCGACGCGATCGCGAACGATGCGCGCCAGCAGATGCGTGCTGGCGCCGCTGTAGGACCAGCGCGTGCCCGGTACGGCCACGAGCGCAGCGCGCTGCGCGTAGCCAGCCATGTCGGGCTCGTCGTAAAACATCTGGCTTGAAGGGTCAAAACCGCTGCCAGTCTCATCCAGCCCCAGCCCGCTGGTCATGCGCATCAACTGCTCGACCGTGATGTTGCGGCGCAGGTCGGCGCTGCCGCCCCAAGCGGTCACCGAAGCCGGAGCATCCACGGCCAGCTTGCGCTCGCGTACGAGGATGCCGACCAAAGCGTTCATCACAGACTTGGTCATCGAAAAGCCGAGGATGGGCGTGTTGATGCCATACCCTTGCGCATAGCGCTCGGCAATCACCCGGCCGTTGTGCACGATCACGACGGCCTTGGTGTTCGCGTATGGCGGTGACTGCGACTCTAGAAAGGCAGCGTCGAGCGCTGCCTTCAACCGCAAATCGGTCGCCTCGACGATCACTGGTCCGGCAATGGGCGGCAGCAAGGGCGCTACAGGCACTGCGCCGCTGCGTTTCGTCGTGGCAATCGGCTCATCGCCATGCACCAGTACGCAACCGACGTCGTCACGAAACACTGCGCGGCTTGGCAGAGCGCCGAGCAGTGAAGCGCGCGCTTCGCGTCGGATGGGGTCGACGTGGTGGTGTACTGCCCACGCGATCCAGCGAAAGCCGGGGCGCGGCGCCAGGCTCTCAGCGAAGGCCTGCCCGGGGTCCAATTGCGACACGAAGGTTTCGGAGCATAGGTCGTGGGCGGCCAATCCGGTGGCCGTGCGCAGGGCTCGGTCGGGCCGATAAATCATGCAGGCCACCACCGCTGCCGCGAGCGCAAACGCGGTCACGACTAAGACGGTGGCGATGCGCCCGCGATTCCCGCGCATGATGTCCAGGGTCGACGCCGGCTCAGCCGATCGGCGACGAATCGAACTTGCCGTTCAGCGCACGCCAGACCTGCGGCGCCGTCAGCGGCATTTGCAGCTGTTCAGCGGCACGCCCGAGCCCGGCGTGATCAAGTGCGTCGATCACCGCATTGACGACGGCCGGCGTTGCACCGATCGTACCCAGCTCGCCCACGCCTTTGACACCGAGCAGGTTCGTCAGGCACGGGATCGACGTGTCGAAGCCTGTCTTGAACATGGCGCTGCACAGGTCGGCGCGCGGCATCGCATAGTCCTGAAAACTGGCGGTCAGGATCTGGCCGCTGGCGCGGTCGTAGACGATCTGTTCGGTTAGCGCTTGCCCCAGCCCCTGCACCACGCCGCCCTCGATCTGGCCGGCGACGATGGTCGGGCTGACGACCCGGCCGATGTCGTTCACCGACGAATACGCCACCACATCGACATGTCCGGTCAGCGGGTCGATCTCGACCTCGCAAACATGGCAAGCATTCGGCCAGGTCGGGCCGCCGACGGCGCTGGTCGAGTCGAGCCAAATTCGTTTCTCCGTTTGCCGGCCCGCCAGCTCGAACAGGCCGATGCCGACATCGGTGCCGACCACCTCGAAGCGGCCGTCGCGGTAGCCGATGTCGGCCGGCGCGACTTCGAGCGCCTCGCCGGCGAGTTGCTTGCTGTGTTCGATGCTGCGTTCGGACGCGACCTGCACCGCCGAGCCGCCTGTGAACAGCGATCGCGAGCCGGCGCTGCCGAAGCCGTTGGCGCGGTCGGTGTCGCCTTGCAGCACGCGGATGCGGTCCATGCTCACGCCGAACACGTCGACCGCGAGCTGCACATAGCTGGTCGCAATGCCCTGGCCCATGCCCTGCGTTGCCGAGCCGATCTCGATGTAGCCGTCAGCGGTGATGTTGACCGTCACACGTTCTTCAAAGACATTGCCTCCGGTCCATTCCAGAAACGTCGCGAGGCCGCGGCCGCGCAGCTTGCCGTGCCGCTCGGTGGCGGCGCGCCGGGCCTCGAAGCCAGCCCAGTCGGCGAGCGCCAGCCCTTGATCGAGGACCTGCTCGAAGCGCCCGCTGTCATACGTCTGCGCCAGCGCATTCTTGTACGGCATCTGCTCGGGTCGGATCAGGTTGCGGCGCCGCAGCTCGGCCGGGTCGAGCTTCATTTCACGTGCGGCCGCGTCGAACAGCCGCTCGGTGATGTAGATCGCCTCGGGCCGGCCGGCGCCGCGGTAGGCGCCGGTCGGCGTGGTGTTCGTCATCACGGCAAGAAAGTGCAGGTCGACCGTCGTGATGTCGTAGATGCTGGTCGACACCCACGGCCCGATCAGCAACTGGATCGCCACGCCCACGCCCATCGCATAGGCGCCGACATTGGCGAGCGAGCGCACGCGCATGGCGAGCACGCGGCCGGAAGCATCGAGCGCGAGTTCGGCGCGGCTCGTCACGTCGCGCCCGTGAACGGCTGACAAGAACTCCTCGACCCGCTCTGCCTGCCAGCGCACCGGCCGCTGCAATGTGCGTGCGGCGTAGGCGACGACGATGTCTTCGGGGTGGATGCCGGTCTTCATGCCGAAGCCGCCGCCGACATCGCCAACCACCACGCGCACGTTCTCGGCCGTGAGCCCGGGGATGGCCTCGACCAGCGAGCCTCGCACACCCGTCGGCATCTGGCTGGCCAGGCGCACCGTCAGGCGCTGGCTCGCCGCATCGAAGGCCGCGATGATGCTGCGCGGCTCCATCGGGCTCGGTGCGAGGCGCTGGTTGACGAGGTCGAGGCTGACGACATGCGCGGCGCGCTCGAAGGCTGCGGCCGTCGCCGCCGCGTCACCATGACGCAGTTCGGCGGCGATGTTGTCGGGCGCCTCGGGACACAGAACCGGCGCCCCGGGCGAAATGGCTCGCACCGGGTCGACGACGGCCGGCAACTCGTCGTAGTCGACCATCACGGCTTCGGCCGCATCCCGTGCCTGTTCGCGCGTTTGCGCCACCACGGCGACCACCGCCTCGCCGACAAATCGCACCACGCCCACGGCCAGCGCGTGGCGCAGCGCGGTGGCGGGAGGCTGACCGCCGGCGCGCGGAAAACCTGCCAGTTTGGGCATCGGCTTGACGCCGGCCTGCACCAGTTGGGCGCCGGTGTAGACGGCCAGCACGCCCGGCATGCCGGCGGCTGCGGCCACATCGATGGACGTGATGCGTGCGTGCGCATACGGCGAGCGCAGGAACGCGATGTGGGTCTGGCCAGGCATCGGCACGTTGTCGGTGAAGAGGCCCGCGCCGATCAGCAGCGCTGCATCCTCGACCCGCTTCACCGCCTGGCCGCTGCCGAACCGGCCGGCATTGTTCGTCGTGTTCATCGTCGCTGTGCCTGTACTGGAAAGAATCGTTGATCGTAGCGGGGTCGCCGTTAAAGGAACTTCGCAATGCCCATCGCGAGCAGGCTCAACACGACGCTGCTGGCGAACGGCACGAACCACTCGCGGCCGAGGAAACGGAAGCGGAAGTCGCCCGGCAGCAGGCCCAGGCCGAGCTTCTCCAGCCACGGGCGCAGGCCGCTGAAGATCATCAGCGCGATGAACACGATGAGGAGCCAGCGGATCACGCTGGCGACTCCCAATCCCGCCACCGAATCACGACTTCGCCTTCACAGCGTGTGCGTCCGGTCGCCGCGCGCGAAGCCGATGGCCGTTGCGCTGAATGCCGGATCGCAGCCTTTCGCGAAGCCGATCACTTTGAACAACTCGCCCATCTCGTGTTCGGTCAGCAGCTTCTGCGTGTTCGCGGTCGTCTTCATGTCGGCGCCTTGCAACAGATCGAGGATGCCGCAATTCATCAGGAAGTGGGCTTGCGTTGTGTAGCCGATCACCTCCAGGCCGGCGCCCTGCGCCGCCAGTGCAAGGGCGGTGAAGTCGATGTGCGCGGTGATGTCCTTCGCGCCCACATCGAGCAGCGGGTCGGCGTCGGCGCGGTGGGCGCGGTGGCACATCAAGGTACCGCCACTGCGCTGCGGGTGGTAGTACTCGGCCTGCGGAAAACCGTAGTCGATGAAGAACGCCGCGCCGCGCGTCAGGCGCTCACCGAGCGTGGCGACGAAGGCCTCGGCCTGGGGGTGAATCTCGGTCACGGCGCCGGGCGGGAAGGCGGTGTCGCACGGTGGGCGCATTGGGGTCGGGCGGGTTGACCACGCGAAGGCCGACGTGGTCGATGCGGTCGTTGGATCGTCCGCACTCGTTCTCGAATTGGACGCCGAATTCACACTCCCAGTTGCCGCCACATCAACCACCACGCCGCGTTCAAACCATTCGGCGCCGTCGAACTCCAGCAGTTGCACCGGCATCGCGTCCAGCACTTCGTTGCCGATGACAACGCCCTTCATCTGATCGGGCAGCGCGTCCACCCATTGCACCCGCAGCGTCGCGTCGTGCGCCACGAGCCGCTCCCGCTGGCGCTCGCGCAACACGCCCGACAGCTCGACGATGCGGTAGCGCCGCACCGCCTGCCCCATGCCGGCCAGTGCGTCGAGCAATTGCGCGGCGAGCGCGCCCGAGCCCGCGCCGAACTCCCACAGCTCGTCGGTGCCGCTTGCGTTCAAGGCCTGCGCCACCTGGCGCGCCAGCGCCGCGCCGAACAAGGGCGACAGCTCCGGCGCGGTGACGAAGTCGCTGCCCGACTGCGGTAGCGTGCCGAACTTGCGGCCGGGGTTGGCGTAGTAGCCGAGGCCGGGCGCGTACAGCGCCATTGCCATGAAGCGATCGAACGGCAGCCAGCCGCCGTTGCGCTCGATGGCCGTGCGGATCAGTCGGGTCAGGGTGGCCGATACACTGGTGTCGTGATGCATCTCCTCATTGTAGAAACCCATGCCGGAATCCAGCCCTCCGGGTTCTGAACCCACCCGCCGCGTCGTGCTGGTCACCGGGGCTGCGAAGCGGCTCGGCCGCGCGATGGCGCTTGAGTTGGCGCAGCACGGCTTCGACATCGCGGTGCACTATCGCCATTCGCAGGCCGACGCGCTGGCCACGGTAAATGAGGCGATGGCGCTTGGCGCGGCAGCGCACCCGTTTGCGGCCGACCTGTCAAACGAGGCCGAATGCCGCGCGCTGGTGCCGGCGGTGGTGGCGCACTTCAAGCGGCTCGACGCGGTGGTGAACAGCGCGGGCGCGTTCGAGCACGACGACCCCGCCAGCTTCAGCATCGCCGCGATGGAGCTGCACTGGCGCGCCAACACCGCGCCGGCCGTGTTGCTGGCGCAGGCACTGCATGCGCATCTGGCCGGATGCGTTGAGGTGGGCTGCGTCGTCAACCTGCTCGACCAGAAGCTCTGGAACCCGAACCCCGACTACTTCTCGTACACCTTGTCGAAGGCGGCGCTGCAGGCCGCCACCGTGATGCTCGCGCAGGCGCTTGCGCCGCAGGTCCGGGTCTGCGGTGTGGCCCCGGGCGTGACCCTGCTGTCGGGGCCGATGAGCGAGGCCGAGTTCGCCGCCGCGCACACGATGACGCCGTTGCAGCGCTCGTCCACGCCCGACGACATCGCCCGCGCGGTGCGCTTCCTGATCGAGTCACCGGCGATCACCGGCACCACCTTGCTGGTCGATGGCGGCCAGCACCTGAGCGCCCAGCCACGCGATGTGATGTTCCTTGCCAACGGCGCCTGAGCCGTTCGCGATTCGTCCCCGAGTCGGTCTTCAAGACACCCCCCAGACACAGCAAAGGTCATGATGCAAAGCCTCCTCAGCCACCCGAGTCTGATGGACTGCCGGCGCCTGTTCCTGCGCAACTTCGAGGTCTCGATCAACATCGGCGTGCATGCGTTCGAGAAGACCGGTGAACAGCGCGTGCTGATCAACGTTTCGCTCTACATCCCGCTGGGCGTGTCGACACCGAAGGCCGATGAGCTCGACGAGGTGGTCGACTACGACTTCATTCGCCGCAGCGTTGCGCAGCGCGTCTCGAAGGGCCACATCCACCTGCAAGAGACGCTGTGCGACGACCTGCTGGCCGCGATGCTGGCGCACCCGAAAGTGCGCGCAGCCCAGGTCTCGACCGAGAAGCCGGATGTGTACCCCGATTGCGAATCGGTCGGCTGTGAAGTCTTCGGCTTGAAGGCGCTTTCGTGAGCGCTCAAAGCGCCATGAGTGCCGTGCTCGACGCGCCGCCGAAGGAGAGGCTGCCGGTCGAACTGGCCAGGCTCTCGAAGCGCCTGCACCGCCAGGTCGGCCAGGCCGTGGTCGACTTCAACATGATCGAAGCCGGCGACAAGGTCATGGTCTGCGTCTCGGGCGGCAAGGACAGCTACGCGCTGCTCGACATCCTGATCAGCCTGCGTGCCCGCGCGCCGATCCACTTCGACATCGTGGCGGTCAACCTCGACCAGAAGCAGCCCGGCTTTCCCGGGCACGTGCTGCCCGACTACCTGCGTCGCCTCGGCGTGCCCTTCCACATCGAGCACCAGGACACCTACTCGATCGTCAAGCGCGTGATCGCCGAAGGCAAGACGATGTGCAGCCTGTGCTCGCGGCTGCGGCGCGGCATCCTGTACCGCGTGGCCGGCGAACTCGGCGCGACCAAGATCGCACTCGGCCATCACCGTGACGACATGTTGCAAACCTTGTTGATGAACATGTTCTTCGGTGCCAGACTGAAGGGCATGCCGGCCAAGCTCGTCAGTGACGACGGCAAGAACATCGTGATCCGCCCGCTCGCCTACGTGAATGAAGTCGACCTCGAACGCTGGGCCGTGCACCGGGCGTTTCCGGTCATTCCGTGCACGCTGTGCGGCAGCCAGCAAAACCTGCAACGGGTGCAGACGAAGCAGCTGCTGCGCGACTGGGACAGCCGGTTTCCGGGCCGCGTCGAGAACATGTTCAAGGCGATGGGCAATGTCGTCCCGTCGCATCTGATGGACCGGAACCTCTACCCGTTTGCCGGCCTCCAAGCGACTGGCGTGACCGACTCCGGCGGCGATCACGCCTTTGACGGCGATGATTGCGGGCCCGCTCCGGCGGCCGCGATCAAGATCCACCACTCCCCCTGATGCCGGGCACGACACTGGAGACGACCATGCTTCGATTCCTGACCCTTGCAGCCCTTCCCGCCGTGGCGCTGTCGCTCGCTGGCTGCGCCGCCATGAACAACCTCAACAACGAGGTTTCGACCTACGGTGCCTGGCCCGGCGAGCGCACGCCGGCGAGCTATGTCTTCGAGCGCCTGCCATCGCAGCAGGCGCACCCGGAACAGCAGCAGCTGCTCGAAGATGCGGCGCGTGGCGCGGTCGAAGGTGCCGGCTTCGTGGCGGCGGCTGACCCGAAGAATGCCGAATACCTCATGCAGCTCGGCGCGCGCGTCAGCAGCGATGGGCCGTGGTACGACAACGACCCGATCTTCTGGCACGGCGGCTTGCGCTATGGCTACGGTCGCTATGGCTACGGCCGCTGGGGGCGTGGCCCGTTCGGCTTCGGCTCCGGGTTCGGTACCGGCTTCGACAACTCGACCAGTTTCGATCGTGAAGTGGCGCTGCTGATCCGCGACCGCAAGACCGGCCAGTTGCTGTATGAGGCGCGGGCCAGCAACAGCGGGCCGTCGTCGTCGATCGACCGGCTGCTGCCGCCGATGTTCCGGGCCGCGATGACCAACTTCCCCGGCGCCGGCCCGAACCCGCGCACCGTCACCGTCCCGTTGTCGGCGAACTGAGCGGCGTCGTCAACGCAGCATCGCATCCGGCGCGCTGGCGCGTGTCAGGTCGGCTGCCAGCGCGCGTGCATCGGCTTCCCAGCCGGCCAGCTTCTGCGCCGCTGCGCGTCGCTGCGCAACGCTGGTGGAGTTGTGCAAGGCGGCGGCAAAGCTGCAGTTGAATTCGTTCAGGCGCTCGGTGTAGCGCCGGTAGGGTTCGCGCGGCGATCTCGCCATGCCTTGCACGTATGCGCGCAAGGCTGCCTGAACTTGAACCTGCGCCTGAACCTGCACCTGAACCTGCAGCGGCAGCGACTCCCGCCCTGCTTGATCCCGCGCACCCGCCGGCCGGCCGGTCGCTTCGACGCCCGAGCGGCGCATTAGGCTCAGTGCGTCCTGCTGGCGTTGGCGGCGCTCGGCGAACCAGGTTTCAGGGTCGAACGGAGAGCGCAACAAGCCCTCGACAATGCGCGTGCGCTGGGTGTCGGTGAGCTTGCCGTAAAGGCTCTCGGCGCGCTCCAGCGTGCGCTTCAAGGTCAGCTCGGTGCGCTTGCGTGGCTCGGGCTGGAGGTAGTCGTCGCGGAACTCCTGGTTCTGCTTCGCCTGGTGCTTCTCAAGGTACTGGACCTGCTGCGGCGTGACCGTCACCAGAAATTCGGCCACCGCTGGCACGGCGTGCTCGAAGGCCGCGTTGGCGCGCGTCAGCAGCTCGGCCTGCCACTCGCAGACCCGTGCCGCACCCGTGTCGGCCAGCACTTCGGCTTGGGCGCGGGCGAGTTGGTTCGCGTAGTCGGGCAGTTGCGTGCGCCGGTGCCAGGCCATATATTGGCTCAGCGCCTCACGCACCTTCGGGGTCTGGCTGTCGTTGAAGTCGACATAGCCGTCGAGGTACCAGTACAGCAGGTCGGGCGCCTGGCTGTAGCCGATGCGCAGTGCGCTGCAGGCGCCCAGCACGCCGAGCAGGCCGGCGCAGAGCGCCGCGATAATCAACGATCTGAACCAGGATTTGGGATTGGCAGGCATGGCACTCGACATCGTGATCATGGCGGCGGGCAAGGGCACGCGAATGAAATCGGCCTTGCCCAAGGTGCTGCACCGGTTGGCCGGGCGCAGTCTATTGCAGCATGTTCTGCAAACCGCTGCCGGGCTGGGGGCGCACGGCATCGTCGTGGTCACCGGCCACGGTGCCGACGCGGTCGAGGCCTCGGCCCACGCGCCCAGGCTGCGCTTCGTGCGCCAGATACCGCAGCTCGGCACCGGCCACGCCGTGTTGCAGGCGGCACCGCTGCTGCACGACACTGGCACCACCTTGATCCTGAACGGCGACGTGCCCTTGATCGAGGCCGCCACGGCCCAGGCGCTGATCGACTCTTGCGGCGGCGCCAAGCTCGCGCTGTTAACGATCACGCTCGACGACCCGAGCGGCTACGGCCGCGTTCTGCGGGGCGACCCGGCCGGCCGCGATGCGCACGAAGGCGGCAGGGTCCACGGCATCGTCGAGCACAAGGACGCGACACCGCTGCAGCGCCAGATCCATGAGGTCTATACCGGCGTGATGGCCGCACCCACCGCGCATCTCAAGCGCTGGCTCGCAGCGTTGAAGAACGACAACACCCAGGGCGAGTACTACCTGACCGACATCGTCGCGATGGCGGTGGCCGAAGGCGTGCCCGTCACCGCCACCACGGCGGCGAGCGAGACCGAGGTGTTGGGCGTCAACAGCCCCGTGCAGCTCGCCGACCTGGAGCGCCGCTTCCAGCGCGCGCAGGCGACCGTGCTGATGAACGCCGGCGTGCGGCTGGCCGATCCGGCGCGCATCGACGTGCGCGGCGAGTTGCGCTGCGGCGCCGACGTGGAGATCGATGTCAACTGCGTCTTCGAAGGCGCGGTGGCGCTCGGCGACCGCGTGCGCATCGGCGCGAACTGCGTGATCCGCAACGCGGTGATCGGTGCCGACACGATCATCCATCCCTTCACCCACATCGACGGTGAAGCGCCGGGCGTGAGCGTGGGCGCGGGCGCACGGGTCGGCCCCTTCGCTCGGCTGCGCCCCGGCGCCGTACTGGGCGAAGACGTGCACATCGGCAATTTCGTCGAGGTGAAGAACGCGACCCTGGCGCGCGGCGCGAAGGCAAACCACCTGGCCTACATCGGCGACGCCAGCATCGGCGAGCGGGTCAACTTCGGCGCCGGCGGCATCGTCGCCAACTACGACGGCGCGAACAAGCACCGCACCGTGATCGGCGCCGACGCTCACATCGGCAGCAACTGCGTGCTGGTGGCGCCGGTCAACATCGGCGATGGCGCCACCCTCGGCGCCGGCTCGACGATCTCGAAGGACGCGCCGGCCGGCCAGCTCACCGTGGCCCGGGCGCGCCAGGTGTCACTCGCAGGCTGGAAGCGGCCGTCGAAGCGGACCTGAGGGCCGAGTCGGCGCACCACCGCAGGCCTGGAGAACGCAGAAGTTTGCAGAGAAAAGTCTCACCGCAGAGTGACTCCGTTCCTCTGCGGTGAATGAATTAATTTTCATCCACCCTGCCGTGCCACCACCCAGGCTTCGAAGTCGCCTTGCGACAGCGGCGCCCCGATCAGCAAACCTTGCAGTTCATCGCAGCCGTGGTCGGCCAGGAAGGCGCGCTGCGCCTCGGTCTCGACACCTTCGGCCACCACCGTCAGCCCGAGGCTGCGGCCCATCTGGATGATCGCGCTGGCGATCGCTGCGGAGTCGCGGTTCGCGGGCAGGTCGTGCACGAACGAGCGGTCGATCTTCAGCTTGTCGATCGGCAATTCCTTCAGGTGGCCGAGCGACGAATAGCCGGTGCCGAAATCGTCGACCGAGATCTTCACGCCCAGCGCCTGCAGGCGGCCGAGCCGCTCCCGCACCTTTGGCAGGTCGTCCATCAGCATGCGTTCGGTGAGTTCGAGTTCGAGCATGCCGGGCTGCAAGCCTTCGGTGGGAAGCAACTGTTCGATCAGGTCGAGGAAACCGGCCGACTGGAACTGCACGCTCGACAGGTTTGCCGCCACCGTGGCCACCCGCAGCCCCATCTTGCGCCAGCGTCCGGCGCAGCGTGCCGCCTGCGCGATCACCCATTGGCCGATCGGCAGCATCAACTGGCGCTGCTCGGCCACGCCGATGAAGGCGTCGGCGCCGAGCAGGCCACGCTGCGGGTGGTGCCAGCGCAGCAGCGCCTCGGCACCTGCCAGCCGGCCGTCGCGCGCACAAACCTGCGGCTGGAAGTAGAGCTCGAATTCGCCCCGTTCCAGCGCCTGTGCGAGCTGCCCTTCGAGCACCAGCTCGGCGTAGGCCGAGCCGGCCGTGCCACCGTCGAAGAACTTGTAGTTGGCGCGGCCGCGCGACTTGGCCAGGTACATCGCCGCGTCGGCATGGCGCACCAGCTCCTCCGGCGTGGCCGCATCGCCCGGGTACAGCGCAATGCCGATTGACGGCGTGATCGACAGCGGTCGGCCCTCGGCATCGAGCGGCGCGCCGATCGCGGCCAGCAGCTTTTGCGCCACCTCTTCGGCGTCGCGCGCGTGCGCGTCAGAGCCGGGCAGGCCGGGCAGCAGCACCATGAACTCGTCGCCGCCGAAACGCGACACCACATCGGTGGCGCGCAGGCTGGCCGTGAAGCGCTCGGCCACGGTGCGCAGCAACGTGTCGCCCACCAGATGGCCGAGCGAATCATTGACGCGCTTGAAGTGGTCGAGGTCGATGAACAGCAGCGCCAGCTTCGAGCCGGTCTCGTCGGCAGCGCGCATTGAGTGCGTCAGGTGCTCCATGAACGAAGCGCGGTTCGGAAGGCCCGTCAGCGCGTCGTGGTGCGCCAGGTGGTGGATGCGCGCCAGCGCGCTGTGGCGGTCGCGCATGTCGCGCACGATCGTCATGCGCATGCGCTCGCCGTTGCGCAGCATCGTGCGCACGATGAACTCGACCGCGATACGCTGGCCGTGCTTGTCGATCAACACGCTTTCGTACGACGTTTCCTGACCCGAGGCGATCACCGCTGCGACCCGCGCGATGTGCTCCGGAGCGATGAACTCCAGCGTCTTGCGGCCCAGCAACTCATCGAGCCGGTAGCCGGTGAGCTCGCAGACTGGCGGGTTCGCGTCGGTGATGAAGCCGTCCCTGTGGAACACGATGCCTTCGGCGCTCGCCTGCATGAACTTGGCCAGCCGCTCCTCGGACTCGCGCAACGCATGTTCGGCCAGCCGGTGGCGGGTGATGTCTGAGATCAGCACGAAGGCGCCGATGGCGTCGCCAGCCTGCGCCGCCACTGGGTCCACCGTGCCTTCTGTTTCCGGCAGGTGCGGCAGCAGGTGCACCTCGACCCAGCGCGCCGCAGCGCCCGCCACCTTGATCTCGCGCTCGTAGAACACCGGCCTGCGCTGCGCCAGCATGCGGTCGATGTGCGGCTGAATCTCGCTGATGGACTCGACACCGATCACGTCTTGCAGCGTGCAGCCGAGGATCGATGCCTCGTCGCGCCCGAAGGTGCGCGCGTACTGGGTGTTGGCGAAGCGGCAGCGAAGATCACCCGCACTGTAGTAGGCGATCAGGGCCGGCACGTTGTCGGCCAGCAGCCGGAACAAGCGCGCCTGCGCCGTGGCGGAGGCCAGCGCCAGCGTGCCGGGTTCGTCGGCCTTGTCGGCAGGCGGCGGCTCGGCGTTGGGCGGGGTCTGGCCGGCGGTCATCGGTGGGGGTCGCGGCTCGGGGTGCCCGGCCATCATAGGCGCGGGCCTTGCCGCTGCGCCAGTGGATTTGCCCGCAGGCAGGTTCAGCACCGCAGGGGCGCGGCACCCGCGCGGCCTCACTGCGGCAGCGCTGATTCCAGCGTCTGCGCCGCAAGGCACAGGTCGTCCCAGGCGCGGGCCTTGTCTTCGGGGTTGCGCAGCAGATGCGCCGGGCCGTAGCTCACGATCACCGGCACGCCGTGGTAATCGTGGACGCGGCCGCGCAGCTTGCCGCCGGGCTCGGTGCTGCCGAGCAACTGCGGCGCGAACCGGCCCAGGGCGAGGATGATGCGCGGCTGCACCAGCTGCACCTGGCGGATCAGGTAGGCCTCGCAGCGCGCCAGCTCGGCGGCGCTCGGGATGCGATTCCCGGGCGGGCGGCACTTCACGGCGTGCGCGATGTAGACCTGCTGCGCTGGCGCCGCCTTGCCCCGCGTCAGGCCGATCGCCTGGAGCATGTTGTCGAGCAACTGGCCGGCCTTGCCGACGAAGGGCTCACCCTGGGCATCTTCGGCGTCGCCCGGCGCTTCGCCGACGATCATCCAGTGAGCCCGCGGGTTGCCGACGCCGAACACCGGCTCGTGCCGGCCCTCGCACAGCGCGCAGGCGGTGCAGCCGGCCGCCGCTTCACGCAGCGCCGGCCAGTCCATCGAAGCGACCGAGTCGGCGCGTTCGGGCTGCGCGGTCGGAGCCTCGGGTGGGGCCGCGAGCGTTGGCCCGGTCGGCGCTGTGGGCGTGACATGAGCGGGCGCCGTTGCCTGCGCGACTGGCGCCCCGGTGACCACCGCATCTGGCGTCAACCAGAGCCTGACGCCGATTTCGCGCAGCAGCGCGAGCTGCCGCTCATCCCAGCGCATCGCCGCCTTTCGTCGCTGCGGCGGGGTCGATCTGCAGGCTCATCACGACCGCATCTTCGCGCCGCCCGAAGCCGGCCGGATAGTAGTTCTTGCGCTGGCCGACCTGCACGAAACCGAGCCGCCCGTACATTGCACGGGCGCGCCCATTCGACTCGCGCACTTCGAGCCAGAGCTGGCTCGCACGGCGCTCGCGCGCCAGCCTGATCAGTGCCTCGATCAGGCGCCGCGCATGGCCGCGCCCTTGCACGGCTGGCGCCACGGTGAGGTTGAGCAGGTGCAGTTCATCGACGCCGAACATCGCGACGAAGTAGCCGAGCAGTGCATCGCCGGCGTCCATCAGCAACCACGCCGGATGACCCGCCGCGAGCGAATCGATGAAGTTGCCGCGGCTCCACGCAAACGCGTAAGCGGACACTTCCACCGCCAGCACCGCGTCGAGGTGCAGGCTCGACATCGGCCGCAGGGCAGGGCCGTCTGACGGCGTTGCCAGCGGCTGCTCGCGGGCGCGCTGCTTTGCGCCGATGGCGCTCACCGCGCGACTCCGGCCGTCGCGGTTGCCGACAACTTGAGCGCGCGCACCGCGTCGCGCTCGACGCTGGTCAAGGCGACCTTGTCGCGCAGATAAAGCGGCAGCGCCAGTGCCGCATCGAGCGCCGCGCCAGCATCCCACGCCGCCTGCGCGAGTGGCAGCAGCGCGGCAGCACGCGGCATGGCACCCGGCAGCAGCACGGCACCGGGCGCCATCAACTGCGCACCGAACGCGGCCAGTGCGTTGCCAGCGACACACTGCGGCGGCGCGTCCTGCCAGCGCTGGTTCAGCGCTTCGGGCGAGACCAGCATCGGCGCCTGAAGCACCTGCCAGCGGCCGGCGCCGAAGCGGTACTCAGCGGCGTAAATCTCGTTCATGCGAGCGTCCATCGCCACCCACAGCGTGGTCGCGTCGGCGCCCGCGCGGGCGTCTTCAGCAACCGCCAGCAGCGTGTCGATCGGCAGCACCGGCTTGCCGGCCCCAAACGCCAGGCCCTGCGCCACCGAGCAGGCGGTGCGCAGCCCGGTGAAGGCGCCGGGCCCGCGGCCGAAAGCGATCGCATCCAGATCGTTCAGGGCCACGTCCGCGTCCGCCAACAGGCCCAGGACGGTCGGGATCAGGGTCGCCGATGCAGTGGCTCCACCCGGCGCATCGACGGCCCACACGCGGCCGTGCGCGGCCAGCGCGACGCTCATCCGCTCGGTCGCGGTGTCGAAGGCGAGCAGCATGCTCATTGCGATGTCAACGCGAGCTTGCGGGCCGGCCGGAAGGGCCGATTTGGCGAAAGGGATCGAAGCGCATCGGACGAGTTTAGCCGCGCTGGTCGCGTGCGATCATCGTTGCATGGCCCGCCGATTCTCTTGCCGATTCCCTTGCAGATTCCCCTGCCGCTTCCCGCCTCAAAGCTTGCGCCGCGCCCTGCTCGCCGCCTGGGCCGCTGCGGTTTCGTGCGCACCGCTCGCGGCCCACGCCGCACCGGCTGCAGTGCCGGCCGAGGTGGGCCTGGCGCTGGAGCGGGCGAAGGTTCCGCGCGAGGCGCTGGTGGCGCTGGTGCAGGAGGTCGGCAGCACCGCACCGCGCTTCGCCTGGCAGGCGCAGCAAAGCGTCAACCCGGCCTCGCTGATGAAGCTGCTCACCACCTTCGCGGCGCTCGAACTGCTCGGCCCGGCCTGGACCTGGGCCACGCCGGTCTGGCTCCAAGGCAGCGTCAAAGATGGCGTGCTCGACGGTAACCTGGTGATCAAGGGCAGCGGCGACCCGAAGCTCGTGCTCGAGCGTCTGTGGCTGCTGCTGCGCCGCGTCCAGCAGCTCGGCGTGCGCGAGATTCGCGGCGACATCGTGCTCGACCGCAGCGACTTCAAACTGCCCGAGCCTGCCGCGGCCGAGTTCGACGGAGAGCCGCTTCGGCCCTACAACGTGGCGGCCGACGCGCTGCTGCTGAACTTCCGCGCCCAGGTCTTCACCTTCGTGCCCGACGTGGCGCGCGGCCTCGCCTTGATTGCCGCCGACCCGCCGCTGGCCGGTGTGCGTACCGATGCCAGCGTGCCGCTGGCGCCCGGCCCGTGCGAAGACTGGCGCACTGCGCTGCGCGCCGACCTAACGGACCCATTGAGCGTGCGTTTCAGCGGTTCGTTCCCGGCCAGCTGCGGTGAGAAGACCTGGCCGCTGGCCTATGCCGAGCCGAGGCGCTACAACGAACGCGCGCTGGCCGGCCTGTGGCAAAGCATGGGCGGGCGGCTGCTCGGCACGGTGCGCGACGGCGCTGCACCGGCCACGGCGCCGAGCTTCGTCAGCACCTCACCGGCGCTGGCCGAGGTGGTGCGCGACATCAACAAGTTCAGCAACAACGTGATGGCGCAGCAACTGTTCCTGACGCTGGCGCTGACCCAGCGCGGCACCGGCACGCCCGAGCTGGCCCGCGAGGTGCTGCGCCAGTGGGCGCTGGCGCGGCTTGGCGCGGCCGCCGACGGGCTGGTCGTCGACAACGGTTCCGGCCTGTCGCGCGAAGGCCGGGTCAGCGCGCAGTTGCTGGCGCGGCTGCTGCAGCAGGCGTGGGCCAGCCCGGTGATGCCCGAGCTGATGAGCTCGCTGCCGGTGAGCGGCATTGACGGCACGCTGAAGCGCTCGCGCGCCACCCTGGGCCGGGCCCACCTGAAGACCGGTTCACTGCGCGATGTGAGCGGCGTGGCCGGCTACGTGCTGGCCAACTCGGGCCGGCGCTATGTGGTGGTGGCAATCGTCAATCACACCAACGCGAACGCCGCCCGCCCCGCCTTCGACGCCCTGGTGCAATGGGCCGCCAATGATGCCGCGCTCGGCACAACAACGGCCACAACACTGGCCGAGCCACGCAACTGAAATCTGAAACGTTGGCAATTTCAAACTCACCACCGCAGAGGCGCGGAGTGACGCAGAGGACCGCAGAGAAATCCAATTTCTTGCTTTAACTCTGCGCAACGCGGTGTCACACCGCGCCTCCGCGGTGAATGAGTTGTCTCTTGACCTTTGGCAGCACCGGGGGCGCCCCCGCGCAACCGCTCAGAACGGGTTGTTCTGGGCTCGCGAAACCGCCAGTGAGCTCAGTCCGGCCTGGCCGCCGGGGCTCAGGTGCAGCGCGTCGGCCCACAGCCAGGTCGCGACCGCAGCGCTGGCGGGCACGGCGGGCGGCGGGATGGCTGCGGCGTCGGTGCCCAGCGTCAGCGGGTTGCAGGTCGGCAGCGGGGCAGTTGCCAGACAGGCCGCCAGCGTGGTGTTGACGAAGCCACCGCCGCCGGCGGCGCGCAGGTTGTCGGCGGCCTGGATATAGGTGTCGAGCTGCACCAGGCCGACCTTGTGGCCGTCGTTGACCTGCTTGGCCAGCTCCGCCAGCAGGCCGTCGTTGAAGGCGGTCGAAAGCAGTGTCAGAACGCCCGGGTTCGGGTTCGTCGAACCGGCGGAGCGATCCCCAGCGAAGGGTGCGCGGCCCAGGTCGAGCGCGGTCGAGATCAGCACCTTGGCGCCAAGGTCGGTGAGCCGCTTGACCTGCCCGGACACCAGGGCGCCGGTCAGCTTGAGCTCGTCAGCCAACTGGGTTGCGGACACGCCGGGATAGCGCGCGAACTGCGCCACGACGTCATTGCTGCCCACCAGCACGGTCGCCATGTCGTCGGCGGAGAAGCCACCGCTGGCCACCTGCACATCGATCTGCGCCGCCAGGTCGGCCACCTTGGCGCCGTTGAAGGCGTAGATGCGGCTCGCTGGCGAAACCACTGGCACGGCGCCGACATTGCACTGTGGGAACACCAGCCCGTAGTAGGCGGCCACCGATTGCACCCAGATCGGGTTGCTGGCGCAGTCGATCGTCACGTTGTCGACTTGCAAGGCGTTGATGCTGTACTTGCTGCCGTTGGCGTTGATGACGCTGGATTCGTCACCGAAGGCGAACACGCGCTTGGCCGTGAACGAGTTCCCCGCGTTGCCGCTGCTGCCGCCGCACGACACCATCAGCGAGGCCGCCAGCACCAGGCCGGCACCAGCGGCCAGCCGCACGCTTCGATTCAATTCAAACGTCATTCGATGCTCCGAAAAAATAAGTGATTGGGGGCGGCGTTCAGGAGGCCGCCGCGCGCTGCAGGCGGTCTCGCACACCGTCCCACTCTGGGCCTGGCGGCGGTGCTTCGATCCAGATGAGTTGCACACCGTCATCGTCGAACTCACGCAGCACCGCAAACAATTCGCGCGCCACGGCGTCGGGCCGGTCGGGCATGCGGCGCAGGCGAACGCCAGGCCCCGCGTGCGCAGGCACAGCGGACGAATATACCGCCAGGGCTGCGGCGGCATGCGCGTCGGATTGCAAAGCTTGCGAAGCCTGGAAAGCCGATCCAACCGGCCAGGCTTCCAGCGCCGCGCCGATCGAGCCCGCCGCCATCAGCCGAACCCGCGCCTTCGGCGCGTAGTGCGCGGCCAGCGTGCCGGGGGCGCGCGGCGCAGCGGCGTCGGCATCGTGTAGCGGCTCGTTCGCGGCCGCTTCGATCTGCGCCCGCGTCAGCACGCCGGGGCGCAGCAGCACCGGCCGCCCGCGGGTGCAATCGACGATGCTCGACTCGATACCGACCGCGCACCGCCCGCCGTCGAGCACCGCGAGCGCCGTGCCGAACTCCTGCTCGACGTGGGCGGCACGCGTGGGGCTGACCCGGCCGAAGCGGTTCGCGCTCGGCCCGGCAATGCCGGCCACACCGAGCCGGCGCGCCGCCGCCAGCAAGGCCTGCGCGACCGGGTGCGCCGGGCTGCGCAGGCCGACACTGGCCTGGCCGCCGGCGGCGGCGAACGCGGTCTCGGGGCGCCTGGGCACGATGACGGTCAGCGGGCCGGGCCAGAACGCAGCCATCAGGCGCGATGCGACCGGCGGCAGGTGGGCGGCGAAACGCAGTGCATCGTCGGCATCGGCCACATGAACGATCAGCGGGTGGTTCGCGGGCCGGCCCTTGGCCGCGAAGATGCGGGCCACGGCCGCGTCGTCATCGGCGCGCGCGCCCAGGCCGTAGACGGTTTCGGTCGGGAAGGCGAGCAGCTCGCCGGCGGCCAGCAGGCTCGCCGCTTGCTCGACCGCCGCGGCGTCGCGTCCGTCAATCAGCATGGGTCACCAGGCGGGCAGGCCGAGCAGCGCGGCGGCTTCTCGCGCCCTGGCATCGGCCTGTTCGGCAGTCGCTGCGGTGAGGGTCAGGTGGCCCATCTTGCGGCCACGCCGGGCTTCGGCCTTGCCGTAGAGGTGCAGGTGCACGCCGGGCAGGGCGAGCACGCTGGCCCAGTCGGGTTCGCATGTTGACGCTGCCGCCGCAGCACTGGCATCGCCCGCCGCAAACCACAGGTCGCCGAGCAGGTTCAGCATCGCGCACGGCGAGTGCAGGCGCGGCGCGGTCAGCGGCGCCCCGGTGAGGGCGCGCACCTGCAGGTCGAATTGCGACACGTCGCAGGCATCGATGCTGTAGTGGCCGGAGTTGTGCGGCCGGGGCGCCATTTCGTTGGCCACCAGCGTGCCGTCGCGCAGCACGAAGAACTCGACGCAGAGCACGCCCACATAGCCCAGCGAGGTCGCGATGTTCAGCGCCGCCGCGATCGCGGCGCGCTGTGTGTCGGCCGTGACATCCGGTGGCGGCACTCGGGTGACGGCGAGCACGCCGACGCGGTGCAGGTTCTGCTGCACCGGCAGGTGCACCATGTCACCCGTGATGCCACGCGCGACGATGACGCTAACCTCGAAGTTGAGCGGCAGCAGCGCTTCGAGCACGCACGGCGCCTGGCCGAGCGCGGTCCACGCTGCTGCCAATTCAATGCGGTTGGCGACCCGCGCCTGGCCCTTGCCGTCGTAGCCGAGCCGCGCGGTCTTCAGGATGCCGGGCAGCAGCGCATCGGCAATGGCGTCGAGCTGCGCCCTGGTTTCGATCAGCGCGTGCGGCGCGCAGGCCACGCCGCAGCGCTCGAAGTGGGCCTTCTCGGCGGCGCGGTCCTGGCACACCGCGACGGCGTCGGCGCCGGGCGCGACGCGCGTTTGCAGCGCCAGCGTTGCGAGCGATGCAGCCGGCACGTTCTCGAATTCGATGGTCACCGCAGCCGCAGAGGTGGCGAGTTGCGCCAACCCATCGGCATCGAGGTAGTCGCAGCGGATGTGGCGATGCGCCACCGCGCCTGCCGGGCTGGTCGAGTCGGGGTCGAGCACCACGGTGGCATAACCCATCTGCTGCGCGGCATGCACGAACATGCGGGCGAGCTGGCCGCCGCCCATCACGCCCAGCGTGGCACCGGGCGCGATGAACGGGGGCGCAGCCGCAGCGCCTGGAAGAGCGCCCGTCGCATCGTCAATACGGCTCACCTGAGGTCGGCCGACATCGCCCGCGCCGCTTCGGTCTGCCGGGCGCGGTACGCATCGAGCCGGGCGCGCAATGCGGGGTCGTTCGTGGCCAGCATCGCGACCGCGAACAGCGCCGCGTTGGCCGCACCGGCCGCGCCGATGGCGAAGGTCGCGACCGGAATGCCCTTGGGCATCTGGACGATCGAATACAGCGAGTCCAGGCCCTGCAGATGCTTGCTCACCACCGGCACGCCGAGCACCGGCACGGTCGTCTTGGCGGCCAGCATGCCGGGCAAGTGGGCCGCTCCGCCGGCGCCCGCAATGATGGCCGCCAGCCCGCGCGCGGCCGCGCCTTGCGCGTAGGCGAACAGGTCGTCCGGCATGCGGTGCGCCGACACGACGCGGGCTTCGTGGGGGACGCCGAACTCGGCGAGAATCTCGGTGGCTGCGCGCAGGGTGTCCCAGTCGCTGCTGGAACCCATCACCACGCCGACCACCACAGGGGCGCCGTTCAAGGCGCGCTCCGGGTGCTTTTCCATCCCTTGAATTGTAGGCGGCGCGGCGCCCTGCGCCCGAGCCGCCCAGGCCTTACCCGGAAGCCTTCGACATGCTGGACATTTCTCGTCAGAACCTGGAAGCCGACCTGATCTCGGCGTCGATGCAGCAACCCGTGCTGCTCGACATCTGGGCCCCGTGGTGCGGCCCGTGCAAGGTGCTCGGCCCGGTGCTCGAACGGCTGGAAACAGCCTACGCGGGCCGTTTCAAACTGGCCAAGCTCGACTCCGACGCCGAGCCCGAAATAGCCGGCCAGTTGTCGCAGATGTTCGGCGTGCGCAGCATCCCGTTCTGCGTGATGTTCAAGGATGGCCAGCCGGTCGATGGCTTCGTCGGCGCGCTCGGCGAAGTCGAGATCCGCGCTTTCCTCGACAAGCACGTGCCGAGCGCGGCGGCCGTCGAAGCGGAAGAAGATCTGGTCGATGCGGGAACCATGCTCGCCGAGGGCGACACCGAGGGCGCGCTGCACAAGCTGCGCGAGGCGCTGGCCGCCAACCCCGGCAACGACAGCGCGCGCTACGACTGCCTGCGCGCGCTGCTCGGCGCGGGCCGCATCGGCGAAGCTCGCGAGCTGTTCGCGCCGGTCGCCAACAAGCCGATGCTCGAAGCCCGCCTGGTGGCTTGCGGGCACTGGATCGCGGCCTGCGAACGGGCAGTCGATGCTCGCAGCGTTGACGCACTCGGCGCCGTGCTGGCCGCTGACAAGCGCGACTTCGAAGCCCGCTTCGAGTTGGCCCAGGTGCACCTGGCGGCGCAGCGCTTCACGCAGTCGATGGACGAGTTGCTGGAGATCATCATGCGCGACAAGGCCTGGAACCATGAGCTCGCCCGCAAGACCTATGTCGCGATCCTGGAGCTGATGACCAAACCCAAGCCGGCGGCTGCCGATGCGGCCGCGCAGAAGGGTGCACTGGAACTGACCGGCAGGGCGTCGGCCGGCCCGACCGACCCCGTCATCGACAGCTACCGGCGCAAGCTGAGCATGGCGGTGTTCTGAGGCGCTGAACCTGCGGCCTGCGGGTGGTTGGCAAGCGTTCAATTCCAACTCACGCACCGCAGAGGCGCGGAGTACGCAGAGTTGCGCAGAGTGAATACAAATAACTTGTTTTCTCGGCGATCCTCTGCGTACTCTGCGCCTCTGCGCCTCTGCGCCTCTGCGGTGGCGAGTTAAATCTCTTTTTTTGTTCACCTGATCAAGCCGCGCCGCGCTTGGCCACCAAGGTCAGGATGTCGTAGCTTGCGACCAGTTCGTCGTGCTGGTTCGTGACCTCCACGTCCCACGCCACCACGCCCTGGCCGACGCCGTTCGCGTCCTTCTTGTTCCGGTCGGTCTTGCGCTTCGCGGTGAGCCGGGCGCGGATCGTGTCGCCAATGCCCACCGGCTTGATGAAGCGCAAGGTGTCGAGACCGTAGTTCGCCAGCACCGGCCCGGGCGCCGGGGAGACGAACAGGCCGGCCGCCGCTGACAGCACGAAGTAGCCGTGAGCGATGCGCTTGCCGAAGGCGCTTTCCTTCGCCGCGATCTCGTCGAAGTGCATGTAGAAGTAGTCGCCCGAGATGCCGCCGAAGGCGACGATGTCGGCCTCGCCGACGGTGCGGCGATGCGTCAGCAGCGAGTCGCCGATCTGCAAGTCCTCGAAGCAGCGCCGGAACGGGTGCAGCTCCGATTCGCGCAGCGCCGCGCCGCGAATGTGTTCGCCGGTGACAGACGCCAGCATCGTCGGCGATCCCTGCAGCGCCGCGCGTTGCAGGTAGTGCTTGACGGCGCGGATGCCGCCCAGCTCTTCACCGCCGCCGGCGCGGCCCGGGCCGCCGTGCTTGAGCAGCGGCAGCGGCGAGCCGTGGCCGGTGGATTCAACCGCCGCCTCGCGATCGAGGATCAACAGCCGGCCGTGCCACGCAGCGACGACGGGGATGGCCTTCGCGGCGATCTTCGGGTCGCGCGTGACCAGCGTGCCGACCAGGCTGCCGCGGCCGCGCGCGGCGAGCGCCAGCGCTTCGTCGAGGTCTTCGTAAGCCATCAGCGTGCTGACCGGTCCGAAGGCTTCGATGTCGTGGATCGCAGCGTTGTCGAACGGCTTGCGGCTGAGCAGCAGCGTCGGCGCGAAGAACGCGCCTTCGGCCGCACCATCGCCGATGGGCTTGAAGCCATCGCCCGCGCCGCAGACCTGCTCGGCGCCGCTTTTCAGCAGCATCGCAACGCGGTCCGACACGTCGGCGAGCTGCGCCTGCGAGGCGAGCGCGCCCATCCGCACTTCAGCCAGCGACGGGTCGCCGACGACGACCTTGGCCAGACGCGCGCGCAACTTCTCGGCCACCGCATCGAGGTGCCGGCGCGGCACGATGGCGCGGCGGATCGCGGTGCACTTCTGGCCCGCCTTGCCGGTCATCTCGCGCGCCACTTCCTTGATGAAGAGCTCGAACTCTTCGTCGTCGGGCGTCACATCGGGGGCCAGGATGGCGCAGTTCAGCGAATCGGCTTCGGCGTTGAACGGGATGCTCTGGCGCACGATGTTTTTGTGGACACGCAGCATCGCGGCGGTGTCGGCGGAGCCGGTGAAGGTGACCACATCGCACCCTTCGAGCCGGTCGAGCAGGTCGCCGGTACTGCCGATCACGAGTTGCAGCGCGCCTTCCGGAATCAGGCCCGATTGCTGGATCAGGCGCACCGCCGCTTCGGTCAGATAGCTCGTTGCAGTGGCCGGCTTGCCGATGCACGGCATGCCAGCCAGAAAGCTCGGCGCGAACTTTTCGAGCAAGCCCCAGACGGGGAAGTTGAAGGCGTTGATGTGCACCGCCACGCCGCCGCGCGGCACCAGGATGTGTGTGCCCTTGAAGCCGCCCTTCTTGCCCAGGTCGAGCACCGGACCCTCGTGCACCAGGTTGCCCGAGGGCAACTCGTTCGATCCGACGCCGGCATACGCGAACAGCGTGCCGCTGCCACCTTCGATATCGACCCAACTGTCGGCGCGAGTCGCGCCGGTGTGGGCCGAGACGGCGTACAGCGTTTCCTTGTGCTCGTTCAGGTATTTGGCGAGCGCCTTGAGCCGTTCGGCACGCTGCTGGAAGTCGAGCGCCGTCAGCGCTGGCAGGCCGACCGTGCGCGCGTGCGTCACGGCCTCGCCGAAGTCGATGGCCTCCGCGTGCGTGCTCGCGACGGGCTTGCCGTTGATCGCACTGCGAAGCAGTTGCGCGCCTTGCCGGCCGAGCCAGCGGCCGCCGATGTAGCTTTGAAGGGTGGGGGTCATTCAGTGTTCTTCCAAGAGAAATTGCCGCCACAAAGGCACAAAGACACCAAGGAAGCCCATTGCAGACTTTGCATTCCTTGGTGTCTTCGTGCCTTTGTGGCAAATCTTCCAATCCGAGTCACCGCTCATCGAACGACAGCACGACCCGCTCGGTCAGCGGATGCGCCTGGCAGGTCAGCACGAAGCCGGCCGCGACCTCGGCCTTGTCGAGGGCGAAGTTTCGCTCCATGCGCACCTCGCCTTCGAGCAGCTTGGCGCGGCAGGTACCGCACACGCCGGAGGTGCACGAGAACGGCACCTCGAGGCCGGCCGCCGAGGCTGCGTCGAGGATGCTCGGCTGGTCCTTGTGGAACGCAATCTCGCGCCGCAGGCCGTCGCGGATGATGACGATGCGCGCGGTCTCGGCGTCACCCGGCTTGGCCGCGTGGATGATCGCGCCGACCCCGGCTTGCCCTGCATCAACACCCGCCACCGGCACCGGAACGCCGAAGCGCTCGATGTGGATGCGCTCCTCGGCCACGCCGGCCGCGAGCAATGCGGCCTCGGCCTCGTCGTTCATCTGGTACGGGCCGCAGACAAAGGCATGGTCGATGCTTGCCGCCGGCACCACGCTGGCGAGGAACTCGCCGATCTTCTCGCGGTTCATCACACCGTGGTTCAGCGGCGCGTCGGTGTGTTCGTCGGAGAACACGTGGTGCAGCACGACGCGCGTCAGGTAGCGGTTCTTCAGGTCCTCGATCTCTTCCTTGAACATCGTCGACTTGAGCAGCCGGTTGCCGTAGATCAGGGTGAACTGGCTCAAGGGTTCGCGCGACAGCACCGTCTTCATCGTCGACAGGATCGGCGTGACGCCGCTGCCTCCGGCAATGCCCACATGATGGCGGCGCGCGAGTGGCTCGATCGGCACGAAGAAGCGGCCCTGCGGCGCCATCACGCTGATCACGTCGCCGGGCTTCAGGTGCGCATTGATCCAGTTCGAGAACACGCCGCCCTGCACCTTGCGAACGCCGACGCGCAACTCGCCGTCATCGACGCCGGCGCAGATCGAATACGAACGGCGCAGGTCGATGCCGTCGATGTCGGTGCGCAGGGTCAGGTACTGGCCTTGCGTGAAGCTGAAGACCTCGCGCAAGGGCTCGGGTACGTCGAACGCGACGACGACGGCCTCGGCCGTGTCGGGCATGACTTCGCGCACGCGCAAGGGGTGGAAGATGACACTCATGGGAGGCTCGCTTGGTCTCGTCTCGACTCTTCTAATCTCGTCGCATCTCGTCGCATCGCGTCGCATCCTCCAGGCCGGTCAGATCGGCTTGAAATGCTCGAACGGTTCCTTGCAGGCCAGGCAACGCCAGGTCGCCTTGCAGGCGGTGGAGCCGAAGGCGGCGAGGCGTTCGGTGTTCAGGCTGCCGCAGCGCGGGCAGGCCAGCGCGGCCGCCTTCAGCCCGCGTGGAAAGAAGCGCATCGGCACTGCGGCGTCGCTGGCCGGGCCGGGCGGCACGATGCCGTAGGCCAGCAGCTTGGCGCGGCCTTCGGCGCTGATCCAGTCGGTGGTCCAGGCGGGAGCGCGGCGAAGCGTCGCGCGCGCCGGGCCGAGGCCGGCGGCGGTGAGCGCCTGAAGAATGTCGTGCTCGATCACTTCGGTCGCCGGGCAGCCGGAGTAGGTGGGGGTCAACACGATCTCGAGCACATCGTCGTGGTCGATCACGTCGCGCACGATGCCGAGTTCGCAGACCGACACGGCCGGCACCTCGGGGTCGAGCACGGTGGCGAGCACGCGCCACGCGGCATCGGTTCTCGAACTGCTCGGGTTGTTCGCCCGCGCGCCGCTGGCGGCCGTGAGCATCACCAGACTCCCCCGGGGTAGGCGCGTTGCAAGTGCTGCATCCCGGCCAACAGGTGCCCCATGTGCTCGCTGTGAACGCCGCGCGTGCCGGTGCTGAGGAACGCGCTGTCGGCCGGCACCGCGAGGCCGGCCTCATCGAAGACCGCCGTGATCTCGGCCCGCCAGGGCGCGCGCAGCTCGGCCCAGCGCGGACCGAGGCCGCTGGCCGCAGCCTGCGCATCGACAGCGTCGCTGTCGAACAGCTCGGCGGTGTAGATCCACAGCGCATCAAGCGCGGCGAGCATGCGGCGGCGCGATTCGTCGGTGCCGTCCGCCAGCCGCACGACCCAGTCGGCCGCGTGCTGCTGGTGGTAGCGCACTTCCTTCAGCGCCTTGCCGGCGATGGCCGCTACCTCGGTGTCGGTCGAGGTGTGCAGCCGGTCCCACAGCAGCTTGGCCCAGGTCGCAACGAACAGGTTGCGCAGCACGGTGAAGGCGAAGTCGCCCCCGCCCTTGGGTCCGCCCGGCAACTCGACCAACGTCAGATTGAAGTAGTCGCGCTCGTCGCGCAGGAAGGCGAGCTGGTCTTCGTCATGGCCGCGGCCTTCGAGTTCGCCGGCGCGTGTGAGCAGCGCGCGCGACTGGCCGACGAGGTCAAGCGCCACGTTGGTCAGAGCGATGTCTTCTTCGAGCACCGGTGCATGGCCGCACCATTCGCCCAGGCGCTGCGCCAGGATCAGGCAGGTGTCGCCCAGGCGCAGCAGGTATTGAACCGAAGGGTCGCGCCGGAGTTGGATCGATGCCGTCATGTCACGCTTTCCCATCCGTTCACATGTGATCGACCGACTTCGGCAGCTCGTAGAAGGTCGGGTGCCGGTACACCTTGTCTTCCATCGGGTCGAAGTACATGCCCTTGTCGGCCGGGTCGCTGGCGACGATCTGGTCGCTGCGCACGACCCACACGCTGACCCCCTCCTGGCGCCGCGTGTACACATCGCGCGCCATCTGGATCGCAAGCTTCGCGTCGGTCGCATGCAGGCTGCCGCAGTGCTTGTGGTCCAGGCCGGCCTTGCTGCGGACGAACACTTCCCAGAGGGGCCATTCTTGTTGGGTGGTCATCGAGATGTCCTTTAAAAAGCCAATACTTCACCGCAGAGGAACGGAGTTTGCGGAGTTGCGCGGAGGAGAGCCAATACTTCACCGCAGAGGAACGGAGTTTGCGGAGTTGCGCAGAGTCAATCCCAATTTCTTACTCTGCGCGAACTCCGTCAACTCCGTCACTCTGCGGTGAATGAATTCACTACGCCGCAAGCTCGCGCCGACCTTGTTTCGCCGCGTGCGCCAGCGCTGCATCGCGCACCCACGCCCCGTCATCCCAGGCCTTCACCCGCGCCGCCAGACGCTCGCGGTTGCACGGCCCGTCGCCGGCGATCACGCGCTTGAATTCGCTCCAGTCGATGGTGCCGAAGTCGTGCGCCTGGCGCGCCTCGTTCCACTTCAGGTCGGGGTCGGGCAAGGTCACGCCGAGCAGCTTCGCCTGATCGACGGTGGCATCGATGAATTTCTGGCGCAGGGTGTCGTTGCTGATGCGCTTGATGCCCCAGCGCATCGACTGCGCCGAGTTCGGCGACTCTTCGTCGGGCGGGCCGAACATCATGATCGACGGCCACCACCAGCGGTTCACCGCGTCCTGCACCATCGCCTTTTGCGCGTCGGTGCCCTGCGTCATCATCGTCAGCAGCGCCTCGAAACCTTGGCGCTGGTGGAAGCTTTCCTCGCGGCAGATGCGGATCATCGCGCGTGCATACGGCGCGTACGAACAGCGGCAGATCGGCACCTGGTTCATGATCGCCGCGCCGTCGACGAGCCAGCCGACGGTGCCCATGTCGGCCCAGGTCAGCGTCGGGTAGTTGAAGATCGAGCTGTACTTGGCGCGGCCGCTGTGCAGCGCGTCGAAGAGCTGGTCGCGGCTCGTGCCTAACGTTTCGGCTGCGGCGTACAGGTACAGGCCGTGGCCGCCTTCGTCTTGCACCTTGGCGAGCAGGATCGCCTTGCGCTTGAGCGTCGGCGCGCGGCTGATCCAGTTGCCTTCGGGCAGCATGCCGACGATCTCGGAGTGGGCGTGCTGGCTGATCTGGCGCACCAGCGTCTTGCGGTAGTGCTCGGGCATCCAGTCTTTCGCCTCGATGAAATCGCCGGCGTCGATGCGCGCGTCGAAGCGCTCCTCGAGCTGCATTTCCTCGGCCGAGCGGACCGGCTTGCGGGCCTCGTCTTTGCCCATCGTGTCCATGGCTTGGGTGTACATGCTTGGTGCTCCTGCTTGTTTGCTAGAGGTGTCGCGTGTCGATCACGCGGCGTGCCTTGCCGGTGAGCGTGCGTTGAATCGAATCGGGCGTCAGCACCTTGACCGTCGTCGTGATGCCCACCAGTGTCTTGATCCGGTGCTGCACCCAGCGGGCGATCTCACCCACGTCGCCTTGCGTGCCGGGTTGCAGCTCGCAGTGCACTTCGACTTCATCGAGCAAGCCGTCACGGCGCACAAGCACCTGGTACTGGCCCGACAACTTGTCATGCGCAAGCACGATCTCCTCGATCTGGGTCGGGAACACGTTCACGCCGCGGATGATCAGCATGTCGTCGCTGCGCCCCACGATCTTGCCCATGCGGCGGAAGGCGCGCGAGGTCGGCGCCAGCAGCCGCGTCAGGTCGCGCGTGCGGTAGCGGATGATCGGCAGCGCTTCCTTCGTCAGCGAGGTGAAGACCAGTTCGCCCTCGCTGCCGTCGGGCAGGACTTCGCCCGTGTCGGGGTTGATGATCTCGGGGTAGAAATGGTCTTCCCAGACCACCGGCCCGTCCTTGCTTTCAATGCACTCGCTGGCCACGCCCGGGCCCATCACTTCGCTCAGGCCGTAGATGTCGACCGCGTCGATGCCGGCCTTGGCCTCGATGTCGCGGCGCATCGCCTCGGTCCAGGGCTCGGCGCCGAAGATGCCGATCTTCAACGACGTGTCACGCGCATCGAGGCCCTGGCGCGCGAACTCTTCGATGATCACCTGCATGTAGCTCGGCGTGACCATGATGATTTTCGGCCCCAGGTCGCAGATCAGTTGCACCTGCTTTTCGGTCTGCCCACCCGACATGGGGATGACGGTGCAGCCGAGCTTCTCGGCGCCGTAGTGCGCGCCCAGGCCGCCGGTGAACAGGCCGTAGCCGTAGGCGATCTGGATGATGTCGCCGGCGCGACCACCGGCCGCGCGGATCGAGCGCGCCACCAGGTCGGCCCAGGTCGCGATGTCGTTCTTCGTGTAGCCCACCACCGTCGGCTTGCCGGTCGTGCCCGACGACGCGTGCAGCCTGACGACCTGCTCGCGCGGTACCGCGAACAGGCCGAACGGGTAGTGGTCGCGCAGGTCTTTCTTGACCGTGAACGGGAACTCCGCCAGGTCGGCGAGCTGCCTGCAATCGCCGGGGTGAACGCCCTTCGCGTCGAAGGCCTGGCGGTAGTGCGGCACACGATCGTAGGCGCGCTGCAAGGTCGAGCGCAGGCGCTGCAATTGCAGCGCGGTGATCTCGTCGCGGCTGGCGGTCTCGATCGGCTCAAGATCATCCGGCGCGGGGGAAAGAGGGTGGGCTGGCATGGTGTCGATTCCCGGCGAGCGGTGCTTCAGCCGACCACGGCCGGCTTGCCGCGCAGCGTGTACGAGCGGCCGCGAAACACCGCGACGCGTTCGCCGCGCTGGTTCGTCACCTCGGTGTCGTAGACGCCGGTGCGGCCGGCCTTCGAGACTTCGACGCAGCGCGCGGTGAGCACATCGCCGGCGCGGCCGGGCGCGAGCAGTTCGATCGCGAAGCCGGACGCCACCGTCAACTCGTTGTGCGAGTTGCAGGCGAAGGCGAAGGTCGAATCGGCGAGCGTGGCGATCAGGCCGCCGTGGCAGATGTCGTGGCCGTTCAGCATGTCGTCGCGCACCGTCATCGTCATCGATGCCTGGCCGGGCGAGACGGCGGTGACCTGCATGCCCATGCCGCGCGAGACGCGGTCGTTGGCCAGCATGCCGTCGCGCACGAACTCGGCGGTTTGCTGGGCTGAGCGGGTGCCGCGCGTGTCACTCGTGTCGGATAGCGAAACCATGCCGCTCATGTCAGTCGTTAGCGTATCAGCCATGGAAGCGCGCATTGTCGAAGCGGGCCCGCGACAAGGCCGGCGCGCGCCGGTAGCGCACCTCGCCGTAGTGCGCCTGCAGGTTCGCCAGCACGCCGCTGACGCGCGCCGCGCCGAGGGCGTCGGCCCAGGCCAGCGGGCCGATCGGATAGGCGGTGCCGAGCAGCATCGCGGTGTCGATGTCGCGCGCGGTGGTGCCTGTCCAGGTCATCACGTCGGCGGCTTCGTTGGCCAGGCAGCAGACGGTGCGCATCAGCGCCAGGCCGGCGACGTCGGCGAGTTCGATCAACGCGATGTTCGCCGCCGCCAGCACGCCGGCCAGTGCGGGCAGATGCGCTGCGCCCGCTAGGTTGGCGGCGGCGCCGAGGTGGGTGGTGGTGGCGTAGTCGCGGGCCAGGTCGAGCAGCAACAGGGGCGCGCCATCGTTGGCGGCGCCACGTTCGGCGGCGGTGCGGCCGTCGGTCAGCGCGATGTGGGTGTCGCCCATGACAAAGGTGTCGTCGGGCAGGCCTTCGCGCGCGGCGACGTGAATGCCGGCGGCTTGCAGGCGCTGCAGCAACGGCAGCAGCGGGCCGGGGTGGGACGCGAAATGCAGCGTCGGCAGCGTGTGCGGTGAGGCCGCAACCGCGACGGTCGGCACCGAACGCGGCGCGGCGTCCTTGCCGTGGTCATAGAACCCGCGCCCGGTCTTGCGCCCGAAGCGCCCGCTGCGCACCAGCTCCTGCTGGATCACGTGCGGTGCATAACGCGGGTCGTAAGCGGTAGCCTGGAACACCGATTCGGTGACCGACAGGTTCACGTCCAGGCCGATCAGATCCATCAGCTCGAATGGGCCGAGAGCGAAGCCGCCGGCCTCGACCATCAGCTTGTCGATGGCGGCGGCCGGCGCCAGGCCTTCAGCCAGCAGCCGCAGCCCTTCTGCGTAATACGGCCGGGCGACGCGGTTGACGATGAAGCCCGGCGTGTTCGGCGCGTCCACCGAGGTCTTGCCCCAGGCTTTCGACAGCGCGTGCATCGCGGGCACCAGCGCCTGGTCGGTCTCGACGCCGCGGATGATTTCGACCAGCTTCATCCGCGTCGCCGGGTTGAAGAAGTGCCAGCCGATCAGCCGCTGCGGATGTTGCAGGCCCTGAGCCACGGCGGTGATCGAGATCGAAGAGGTGTTGGTGGCCAGCACCGCGTCGGACGCCAGCAGCTTTTCGAGGGCGCGGAACAGGCCCTGCTTGACATCGAGCCGCTCGACGATGGCCTCGACCACCAGGCCGCAGCCACCCAGCGCGTCGAGCGTGTCGGCCGCCGAGATGCGCGCCAGCACGGTTGCGCGCTCGTCGGCTTGCAGCTTGCCGCGCTTGACTGCGCCGTCGAGGTCGGCCGCGATGCGCCCGAGCGCGGCGGCTGCGGCGCCGGCCTGCGCGTCGTGCAGGCGCACCGCATGGCCGGACTGCGCGGCGAGCTGCGCGATCCCCGCGCCCATGCTGCCGGCGCCGATGACGGCGACGGCGGTGCTGCGATTCAGGAGATACGCCATGGGGAAGGCTTGTTCATGCGGAAGCACTGGACAGTGTCAAAAACATATTCGACCGAACGGTCGGTAAATAATACGATGGGGCCGGGACGGGCGCAAGGCATCGAGCCTGAGGTTAACCCTTGTATTTTTACCGACTGTCGTTTGTCGCAAACTTGGCGGGCGGCAGCTGCCTGCCCGCCGCGCCCTCACCCCCCAAGGGAGCAAACAATGCTCCGCCCGATGGTTCGCGCAGAAGACACTTCATGACCACCCAACGCACCCAGGTCGCGATCATCGGCGCCGGCCCGGCCGGCTTGCTGCTCGGCCAGCTGCTGCACCGCGCCGGCATCGCCAACATCATCGTCGAGCGCCAGGACGGCGCCTACATCCTCGGCCGCATCCGCGCCGGCGTGCTGGAGCAGACCACCTGCGACTTGCTCGACGAGGCCGGCGTGGGCGCCCGCCTGCATGCCGACGGCCTGGTGCACCACGGCATCGAACTGTGCTTCGGCGGCGCACGCCACCGCATCGACTTGACCGGGCTGACCGGCGGCAAACATGTCACCGTGTACGGCCAGACCGAGGTCACGCGCGACATGATGGATGCGCGAGCGGCCGCCGGGCTCACGACCGTCTATCACGCCAAGGACGCGGCACTGCACGGCTTCGACGGCGACACGCCGCGCGTGACCTACAGCCACGCCGGCGCAGTTCATGAGATCCGCTGCGACTTCATCGCCGGCTGCGATGGCTACCACGGCGTGAGCCGCGCCAGCGTGCCGCCCGCCGCCTTGAGCATCTTCGAGAAGGTGTATCCGTTCGGCTGGCTCGGCGTGCTCGCCGACACCCCGCCGGTGGCCCATGAGCTGATCTACTCGAACCACGAACGCGGCTTCGCGCTGTGCTCGATGCGCTCGACCACGCGCACCCGCTATTACGTGCAGTGCGCGCTGCACGACAAGGTCGAGCAGTGGAGCGACACCGCGTTCTGGGACGAGCTGCGGCTGCGCCTGGACCCGCAGGCCGCGCAGGCGCTGGTCACCGGGCCGTCGATCGAAAAGAGCATCGCGCCGCTGCGCAGTTTCGTCGCCGAGCCGATGCGCTTCGGCACGCTGTTCCTGGCTGGCGACGCCGCGCACATCGTGCCGCCGACCGGTGCGAAGGGGCTGAACCTGGCGGCCTCGGACGTGCGCTTCCTGTCGCGCGCCTTCATCGAGCACTACACCGAGCGCAGTCGCGCCGGCATCGACCACTACTCCGAGCGCTGCCTGCGCCGCATCTGGAAGGCCGAGCGCTTCTCGTGGTGGTTCACCGGGCTGATGCACCGCTTCCCCGAGACCGGCGCGATCGGCCAGAAGCTGCAGCGCGCCGAGCTCGACTACCTGGTCGGATCGACGGCCGCCTCGACCGCGCTGGCGGAGAACTATGTCGGCCTGCCGTTCGAGGTCTGAAGCCGGCTCGGTCGGGGCCGACAATGCGCTGCCGCGCTTCCACTGCGCACCCCGGCGCACCCCCGCATGCCTCTGATGACGACCCTCGACGACCCCCGCCACGACCGCGAGATCGGCGCTCGCGACGTCACTCTGGACACGACCCGCATCGACGACGTGCGCATCGGCGCGGTTCGGCCGCTGATCACGCCCGCGTTGCTGCAGGAACGCCTGCCGGTCGGTGACGCCACGCTGGCATTGGTCGAGACCAGCCGCGCGGCCATCGCCAACGTGCTGCACGGCCGGGGTGCGGGCAGCGACCGGCTGATCGTCGTCGTCGGCCCGTGTTCGATCCACGACCATGACGAGGCGATCGAGTACGGCCGGCGCCTGAAGCCGCTGGCCGACGAACTGCACGCCGACCTGCTGGTGGTGATGCGCACCTACTTCGAGAAGCCGCGCACGACGGTGGGCTGGAAGGGCTACATCAACGACCCGCACCTGGACGGCAGCTTCGCCATCAACGAAGGGCTGGAGCGCGCGCGCCGCCTGCTGCTCGAACTGACCGCGCTCGGCCTGCCGACCGGCACCGAGTTCCTGGATCTGCTGAGCCCGCAGTACATCGCCGACCTGATCGCCTGGGGCGCGATCGGCGCACGCACCACCGAAAGCCAGAGCCACCGCCAGCTCGCCTCGGGCCTGAGCTGCCCGGTCGGCTTCAAGAACGGCACCGACGGCGGCGTTCAGGTGGCCGCCGACGCGGTGCTCGCGGCAGGCGCCGCGCATGCGTTCATGGGCATGACGAAGATGGGCATGGCGGCCATCTTCGAGACCCGCGGGAATGCTGACTGCCACGTCATCCTGCGCGGCGGCAAGCTGCCTAACTTCGAGACTGAGCGGGTGGCAGCCGCCTGCGACACCTTGCGTGCCAGTGGCTTGCGCGAACAGGTGATGATCGATGTGTCGCATGGCAACGCGCTGGTCGGCGGCAGCAAGCAGCACGCACGGCAGATCGACGTCGCGCACGACGTGGCCGCGCAGGTCGCCGCCGGCGAGCGCCGCATCACCGGCGTGATGATCGAGAGCCACCTCGAAGAAGGTCGTCAGGACCTGCAGCCGGGGGTGATGCGCAAGCGCGGCGTGTCGATCACCGACGCCTGCATCAGCTTCGCGCAGACCGTGCCGGTGCTGCACGCGCTCGCCGCCGCCGTCCGGGCGCGACGCGTTCAGGCTGCAGGCTGACCCGCCGGGATTTACTCCCTCGCCCCTCTGGTGAGGTTGGGGAGAGGGGCTCCGGCGCCACCGAAACATCCAGCGCCGGGCACGCCCAACCCGCCATCTCGGCGAGCCGCCGCACGACCCACTCGGCTTGCGCCGCATCGACGCCCGATCCCGCGCTCAGCAAGCCCGCATGACAACGCTGCAGCACCTCGAACTCCGACAGGCCGAGGTCATGGTGCTGGCCCCGCGCGTACTCCTCGAGGTGGTTTGCCAGGTCTTCGCAGAGTTCGTAGCGGGCGGTGATGAAGGCCCGCGTCGCGCTCGGCTTCGAGCGCCCTGGCGCGATGAACAGCGCCATGAACGAGTCCGGAATTTCAAGCTGGTTGTGGTCGTACATGAGGGTGCCGGCGGGTTGCACCGACTGTAAGCGGCCAGTCTGCCAGGAGCCCGTTGCGGGGCTGAAATCGGTCCGGTGCGCGGCGATTTGAAGGCAATTCCACGGATCACTTCGCGGTGTTCCGATCTATCCTCATTCCATTTGGTCGCAGGGTGGGCAGTTGATGGACGCGAATGTTCTGTGGCTCCTGGTCGCGCTGGGCGCCGGGCTGGTGGTGGCGTGGCTGGGCTACCGGGTGTTCCAGCGCGCGGCCCGGGCGCGCGCGGCCGCGCGCCATGCCGCCAAGGTGGCGGCGCGGGCCGCCGCGTCGCGCCGTGCCAGCGACGACGCCACCCGCCGCGCGTCGGCACAGGAGGCGGTGGCACGCGAGCGCGCCGCGACGGCTCACGCTGCGGCGGACGCCGCAGCCCGCGCCGAGGCCGAGATCGCCGCGCGCGAGGCCGAACGGCGTGCCGTCCATCACGCCGCCCAACAGGCGGCGGCTGCCGCTCACGAGGCCGCTGCCGCGGTGGCGCGCGTGGAGGCTGCGGCGCAAGCCCGTACCCTGGCCGATGCCCAGGCGGATGCGCAGACAAACGCGCGGGCCGCCGCCGAAGCGCAAGCGCAGGCCAAGCACTTGGCCGTGCTCGCCGGCTTGCAGCTCGAAGCGCGGCAGCAGGCTGGAGCGCGTGCCCAGGCCGAAGCGGCCCGGCTCGCGCCGCCGGCTGAAGCCGCGCCGCTCAAGTCGCCCGATGACACGCTGGTGATGGTGGCCGACGATTCGAAGGTGGTTCGGGTCAAGACCGGGCGCCTGCTGGCGCAGCACCGGTATCGGGTGGCCTACGCCATCGACGGCCTCGACGCCGCCCGGCAGATGCAGGACTGCGTGCCGGATGTCGTGATTACCGATGTCGAGATGCCGGGCATGGACGGCTTTGAGTTGACGCGCCATGTGCGCCAGAACCCGCTCACCGCGCACATCCCGATCATCATGATCACGGCCGCTGACGACAAGCACCGTGACGACGCCCAGCGCGCCGGCGTGACCGTGCTGCTCGGCAAGCCGTACCCCGAGGACGCGCTGATCGAGCACATTCGCGTGGCGATGGCCGGGCGTAACGCATCGACCGGCACACCGGCCGGACTCGCACAGCCGTAACAGCGCACCCGTCATTCGACGGTCACGCTCTTGGCCAGGTTCCTGGGTTTGTGGCTTCCGCCCGGCGCTGCGCGCCTTCACATCGCTGAAGCGATGTGAGCGTGCGCCGCAAGCCACGCGATCTTGCTCGCCTGCGGCGACAGCGCT
>JANXZA010000279.1 GCA_025355745.1 Rhizobacter sp.
GCCTTCAGGCTCTGAGAACGCCAGCTCGCCTCGATCAAAGATCGAGCCTCGTCCGCAGCAGACAAGTTCTACTCGCTGGCTTTCTGATCGACTTCCGGCGCCGGGCCTTGCCGGTGCTGGCTGCACTATCGCAACAGAACCCTACAAGATCGTGCTGGTCAATGACCGACAGGATCTGGAAGAGCAACTCGGCGACACCGCTACCCTGATCGGGGGCCGCGTGAACGTGATCGAGAGCCGGGCTGGCATGCGCAGCCATCTGGCGACCGACAGTTCCGACGTCAACATGGTCATGGTCCACAAGTTCCAGGACCGGAAGGAAACCCTCAGCAACGCGGTGGCGGAGGCTCTGGGCACATATCGCGCCATCCCGGCGGGCAAGACCTTCGGGGTCGTCAACACCTCCGACCGCATCATCCTGATGATCGATGAGGCGCACCGCACCCAGAGCTCCGACCTGGGCGACAACCTGTTCGAAGCATTTCCCAACGCAACTCGCATCGCGTTCACTGGCACGCCCTTGATCACGGACCGCCACGGCGAGAAGAAGACCCACAAGCGCTTTGGTGAATACATCGACACCTACCGTCTGATGGACGCGGTTAACGACGGTGCTACGCTGCAGATCCTGTACGAAGGCAAGACGGCGGACAGTGCGCTGAACGAGAAACATGCATTTGATACGGCGTTCGAGGACCTGTTCAAGGATCGGTCTGAGGAGGAGCTGCTGGCCATCAAGAAGAAGTACGGGGCCACCGGCGACATCCTGGAAGCCGAACAGCGCATCAACGCGATCGCCCGGGACTTGGTTGCGCACTATGTGGACAACATCCTGCCGAACGGCTTCAAGGCCCAGGTGGTGTGCCACAGCAAGCTGGCTTGCGTGCGATATCAATCTGGCATTCAGGCGGCGTTGGCAGAGCGCGTTGCCATGGAGGAGGCCAACGGCTCACCCGATGCGGAGCTGATCAAGCGGTTGCGCTTTCTCAAGACCGCGGTGGTGATTTCCAGCGGCGGCACCAATGAGCCCGCCTATGTGACGAATGCGCGCAAGCAAGCACAGCGGATGAACGCTGTGGACAACTTCTGCCGTGTCTTCGACCAGGAGGAACCGGACAAGGCCTACTCCGGCATCGCCTTTCTGATCGTGTGCGACATGCTGCTGACGGGCTTTGATGCGCCCATCGAGCAGGTGATGTACATCGACAAGAAGCTGCGTGAGCACACTCTGCTGCAGGCCATCGCACGGACGAACCGCGTGAAGAAGGGCAAGAAGCGCGGATACGTGGTGGACTACATCGGCCTGGCCAATCACCTGACCGACGCGTTGACGCTCTACGCAGCCAGCGACGAATTGCAGGAGCTTAACGACGGCCTGAAGAACATCACCTCGGAACTGCCGGTGCTGGAAGAGCGTTACCAGCGGCTGCTCCAGCACTTCACGGGCATGGGGGTGAAGGATATTGAGGCCTTCGTTTCTGGGCGCATCGCGTCGCTGGAAGGCAATGCGGCCGTCGTTCACCTCGCCGTGAGCGCTCTGAAGGACGAGAGGCAACGTGCGGACTTCGAGGTCTACCTGAAGAAGTTCCTAGTGAGCCTGGACATCATCCTGCCCGGTGCGCTCGCTCAACCTTATCGGGTTCCTGCAAGGCGCTTCGGCTACATCCTGCAGGTGGCCAAGGAGCGCTACAAGGACGAGAGCCTGAACCTTGGAGACGCGGGAGAGAAGGTAAAGGTGCTGATCAACGAGCATCTGGTCAGCCTGGGCATCAATCCCAAAGTGCCACCGGTTGAGTTGCTTTCTGCGGATTTCCTGCAGCAGTTGAATGCCCATGCTGGCGGTAACGCCGAGGCCAAGGCCAGCGAAATGGAGCATGCCATTCGCAAACACTGCACGGTTCACCACGACGAGGACCCCGCGTTCTACAAGAGCTTGTCCGAAAAGGTTGATGCCCTGATCGAGCGGCACAAGGACGAGTGGGACTTGTTGGTCGAGAAGCTGGCGGAGATTCGGCAGGAAGCCGCGGCTGGGCGCCAACACGGTCAGGGTGGCATGAGCAAGGAGGCGACCGCGTTCTTCGACTACATCGTGCAGCTGGCCTTCGCGAGCGGCCGGGTTCCGGATGCCGATCGCCCGGCGTTCAAGGCCTTCATGGAAGCCGTGGTGGGCCTGCTGCAAGAAACCATCGGCAGCATCGATTTCTGGCAGAACCCGGACAAGCAAAAGCGTGTGCGAGGCCTGATCAAGACCGAGATTGCAAAGACGTCCATCGACGAGTTGAAGCTGAACCGAGAGCGTGTCGTCGTAGAAACCATGAAGTTGGCCAAGAACCGGCACGGCGAGCTGACCAAAGCACCCAAGTCGACATCGGCGCAGGGGGCCTAATGCAAGTCCGCCAGGTTCACGACATCGAGTACCGGCTCTTGCCCGGCACAGCACGCATGACGACGGACATCGTCATCGAACGCGACGGCGTGGTCACTGTTCGCCCACCGGCACGCATGACGCCCGAGCAGATTGACCAGACGGTGTTGTCCAAGCGCATGTGGATCTACCGCAGCCTGGCTGAATGGCGCGAGTTGAACGGCGGCCGCGTCAACCGAGAGTGGGTCAGCGGCGAGTCGTTCATGTACCTGGGCAGCAGCTACCGACTGGAACTGGTTGCCGAGCAAGACGAGCCCCTGAAGCTGAAGGACGGCCGCTTCTGCCTTCTGAAGAGCATCGTCAGCGAACTGGGCTCAGACGGCGCCAGCAAGGCTTTCGCGGCGTTCTATGCCGACAAGGGTCTAACTCGCCTGAATCGGCGTGTGGCTCACTTCGCACCCAAGGTGGGAGTGCCAGCCGGGAAGGTAGAGATCAAGGACCTTGGCTACCGATGGGCCTCATGCCTGAAGGACGGCAGCCTGCATTTCCACTGGAGGTGCTTGATGGCCCCGCTGACCATCATCGACTACGTCGTGGTCCATGAACTTTGCCATCTGCACCACCGGGACCACTCTGACGCGTTCTGGAACGAGGTCGACAAGGTGCTTCCGGACTACCAGCGGCGCAAGGCGTGGCTCCGGGCGCGTGGCGTTGAGCTGGACCTTTGAGCACCAAGCCCAACACATAGCCCAACGGTCGCCCTAGCTGCTGTTTGGCGAGTACGGCCCGCTGTGACGACACAGACCTCGTCACAAACCTCGTCACAAAGCAAAACGCCGCCCTTTCGGGGCGGCGCATATTCAGTTCTAAGTTATTGTTTTTGTTATTGAATCCTTGGTTGCGAGGGCAGGATTTGAACCTGCGACCTTTGGGTTATGAGCCCAACGAGCTACCAGACTGCTCCACCTCGCGACTGAGTCTTAAACTATAACACAGCAAGGCCGGTTGAACGGAGTCTCTTGGGGTCTCTTGCGGTCTCTTGCGGTCACTTCTCCAGCGCGAAAGCCTGTCGAACCCGCAATGCCCCGTGCGCTCGTCGAGGCAGCAAACTACGAAAGCCGGCAATTGCCGGCCGTCAGAGTGAATTGGTCGCCGCGCCGCGATCGACCCCGCCTTACTCCGCCGTCACCACCTCAACGGCGACTTCCGGGCGATCGACCAGTTCGACAAACGCCATCGGCGCGTTGTCGCCGACCCGAAAGCCCATCTTCAGGATGCGCGTGTAGCCACCTGGGCGGGCGTTGTAGCGCGGACCCAGTTCATTGAACAGCTTGGTGACGATGTCGCGGTCGCGCAGGCGATTGAACGCCAGGCGCCGATTTGCCACCGTGGCAACCTTGGCCAAGGTGATCAGCGGCTCGACGACGCGGCGCAATTCCTTGGCCTTGGGCACCGTGGTCTTGATGGCCTCGTGCAGCAGGAGCGAGTTGCACATGTTGCGCAGCATCGCCTGGCGATGCTCCGAAGTGCGGTTGAGTTTGCGAAGTCCGTGGCGGTGACGCATGGTGCGCTTCCTTTCTTGGTTGGACTCCGGCCGTATCAGGTACCGGAGATTGCACGTGACTTGCGCTGATCAGTCGATCAACGCTTGTCCAGGCCCTGGGGCGGCCAGTTCTCCAGCCGCGCGCCGAGCGTGAGCCCGCGCGAAGCCAGAACTTCCTTGATTTCGTTAAGCGACTTGCGACCCAGGTTCGGCGTCTTCAGCAACTCGGTCTCGGTGCGCTGGATCAGGTCGCCGATGTAGTAAATGTTCTCGGCCTTCAGGCAGTTCGCGGAGCGCACCGTGAGTTCGAGTTCATCGACCGGTCGCAGCAGGATCGGGTCAAACTGCGTGTTGCGCGGCGCCGGCGCATCGGCGAACGGACCGGGCTCGCCTTCGAGGTGCGCAAACACCATCAGCTGCTCGACCAGGATTTTCGCCGAATTGCGGATCGCTTCTTCGGGCGTGATCGCGCCGTTGGTGTTGATCTCCATCACCAGTTTGTCGAGGTCGGTGCGCTGCTCGACGCGGGCGCTCTCGACCGTGTAGCTGACGCGCGCCACGGGCGAGAACGAGGCGTCGAGCACGATCCGGCCGATCGACTTGGTCGGCTCGTCGCCGTAGCGGCGCATCGTGCCCGGCACATAGCCGCGACCCTTCTCGACCTTGATCTGCATGTCGAGCTTGCCGCCGTGCGACAGGTGCGCGATGACATGCTCGGGGTTGATGATCTCGACGTCGTGCGGGGTCTGGATGTCGCCGGCCGTGACCGGGCCTTCGCCTTCTTTGCGCAGCACCAGCGTCACTTCGTCGCGGTTGTGCAGGCGGAACACCACGCCCTTCAGGTTGAGCATGATGTGGACGACGTCTTCTTGCACGCCGTCGACGGTCGAGTACTCGTGCAACACGCCGGCGATGGTCACTTCGGTCGGCGCGTAGCCCACCATCGACGACAGCAGCACGCGCCGCAGCGCATTGCCCAGCGTGTGGCCGTAGCCGCGCTCGAACGGCTCGAGCGTGACCTTGGCGCGGTTGCCGCCGAGCGGCTCCACATTGATGGCTTTGGGTTTCAGCAGATTGGTTTGCATTGAAGTCCTGTGGGTCTCAATACCCTCGGCTCGTTACGCCGATAAGGCTGATGGACATCGCCGGGCAGGGTGCGCGTCGCTGCGTGCCCGGAAAAGCGCAGCGACCAGGCGCAGCCGGATCGCGGCTGCGCGAGGAGTGGCTTAGCGCGAGTACAACTCGACGATCAGCGCTTCCTTGATGTCGGCGCCGAACTCGTCGCGATCGGGCGCCTTCTTGAAGATGCCTTCGAGCTTGGCGGCGTCAACTGTCACCCAGTTCGGCATGCCCTGGCCTTCGGCGAGTTTCACCGCGTCGATGATGCGAAGCTGCTTCTTCGACTTCTCGCGCACCGCGACCACATCACCGGCCTTGACGAGGAACGAGGCGATGTTCACCGAAGCACCATTCACCGTGATCGACTTGTGCGACACCATTTGGCGCGCCTCGGCCCGGGTCGAGCCGAAGCCCATCCTGTAGACGACGTTGTCCAGGCGCGATTCGAGCAGCAGCAGCAGGTTCGCGCCGGTGTTGCCCTTGCGGCGCTCGGCCTCGGCGAAGTAGCGGCGGAACTGACGCTCCAGGATGCCGTACATGCGCTTGACCTTTTGCTTCTCGCGCAGCTGCAGGCCGAAGTCGGACGTGCGCGTGCCCGAGGTGCGGCCATGTTGGCCCGGCTTGCTGTCGAACTTTACCTTGTCGCCGATCGGGCGCCGTGCGCTCTTCAGGAACAGGTCGGTGCCTTCACGGCGGGAGAGTTTGCCTTTGGGGCCGAGATAACGTGCCACGTTGCTTCCTTGATCAATCTGACGCGACCGGCTCTGTGAAAGAGACCATCGCGCGAGTCTGGCGAGTGTTGTTCTGGGCGCTCAGACGGTGGGCTTCGCAAAAGCGAAAAAGCCGGCGACGCCTTGACGGCGCCGCCGACGCTGAAACAGTGAGCTCAGATGCGACGGCGCTTCTGCGGGCGGCAGCCGTTGTGCGGCACCGGCGTCACGTCAGAGATCGAGTTGATGCGGATGCCGAGCGAAGCCAGTGCACGCACCGACGACTCGCGTCCCGGGCCCGGGCCCTTGATGCGCACGTCCAGGTTCTTGATGCCCTGGTCTTGGGCCGCACGACCTGCGACCTCGGCGGCCACCTGCGCAGCAAACGGCGTGCTCTTGCGCGAACCCTTAAAGCCCTGGCCACCACTCGACGCCCAGGCCAGTGCGCCGCCCTGGCGATCGGTGATCGTGATGATGGTGTTGTTGAACGACGCGTGGACGTGCGCGACGCCGTCCGCAACGTTCTTGCGGACTTTCTTGCGCACGCGCTGAGCGGCGGTATTGACGGGTGCTTTAGCCATGTGAATCTCTCAATCTTGTTTCGCGACGCGGGTCACTTCTTCACCAGGGCACCCGACTTGCGCGGCCCCTTGCGGGTGCGCGCATTGGTCTTCGTGCGTTGACCGCGAACCGGCAAGCCGCGACGGTGGCGAAAGCCGCGGTAGCAGCCCAGGTCCATCAGCCGCTTGATGTTGATCGACATCTCGCGGCGCAGGTCGCCCTCGATCGTGATGCGGCCGATCTCTTCCCGGATCTTCTCCAGGTCGCCGTCGGTCAGGTCCTTGACCTTGCGGTCGAGGGGCACGCCACTGTTGACGCAGATCTTCTGCGCCGTCGTGCGGCCAATGCCGTAGATCGACGTCAAGCCGATCTCGGTGTGCTTGTGGGGCGGAATGTTGATACCAGCAATGCGTGCCATGTTCGTCCTCTAATTCGCGTGTCGTCGAAGGCTGAAGGTCAGCCTTGGCGCTGCTTGTGGCGCGGGTCGGTGCAGATCACACGCACGACGCCTTTGCGTCGGATGACCTTGCAGTTCCGACACATCTTCTTGACCGATGCTGCGACTTTCATTCAGTTCTCCTGGGCCGGTTGCGGCCACCTTGTCTATCACTTCAGATTCGATCCGGTTTCGATTCGACTGCTGCACCTTGGCGCACATCAAGTCGCCTTGAAATTTGCCTTCTTCAACAGCGACTCGTACTGCTGGCTCATCACATAGCTCTGCACTTGCGCCCAGAAGTCCATCGTCACGACGACGATGATCAACAGCGAGGTGCCGCCGAAGTAGAACGGCACGTTGTACTTCAACACCAGGAACTCGGGCAGCAGGCACACCAGCGTGATGTAAATCGCACCGGCAAGCGTCAGGCGCGACAGGATGCGGTCGATGTGTCTGGCGGTCTGGTCACCCGGGCGAATGCCCGGAATGAAGGCGCCGCTCTTCTTCAGGTTGTCTGCGGTCTCTCGGCTGTTGAAGACCAGCGCGGTGTAGAAAAAACAGAAGAAGACAATGGCGGCGGCATACAACAAGACGTAGATCGGTTGCCCCGGGCGCAGCAAATCGGCCACATCCTTCAACCAGCGGAAGCTGTCGCCGGTGGCGAACCAGCTCACCGCCGTGGTCGGCAGCAGGATGATCGACGAGGCAAAAATCGGCGGGATCACACCCGACATATTGAGCTTCAGTGGCAGGTGCGACGACTGGCCACCATAGACCTTGTTGCCGACCTGGCGCTTCGCATAGTTCACCAGGATCTTGCGCTGGCCGCGCTCGACAAACACCACCGCGAACGTCACCAGAACCACCAGCAAAGTGACGAACAGCGCTGCGACGACGCTCATCGAACCCTGGTTGACCAGGGTTGCGAACTGGCCGAGCGCACTCGGCAAGCCGGCGGCAATGCCACCGAAGATCAGGATCGAGATGCCGTTGCCCAGGCCGCGCTCGGTGATCTGCTCACCCAGCCACATCAGGAACATCGTGCCTGCGACCAGGCTCACCACTGCCGTCATGCGGAAGCCGAACCCGGGTGAAATGACGAGGCCGGGCGAGCCCTCAAGTGCCAGCGCAATGCCCAGCGACTGAAACAAGGCCAGGCCCAAAGTACCGTAGCGCGTGTACTGAGTGATCTTGCGTCGACCGCTCTCGCCTTCCTTCTTCAACGTCTCCAAGGTCGGAATCACGTAGGTCATCAACTGCATGATGATCGACGCCGAGATGTACGGCATGATGCCGAGCGCAAACACCGTGAAGCGCGACAGCGCCCCGCCCGAGAACATGTTGAACAGGCTCAGGATGCCGCCGGCCTGGCCCTTGAAGAGTTGCGCCAGCTGGTTAGGGTCGATGCCAGGCACAGGAATGTGCGCTCCGAGGCGGTAGACCACGAGCGCCAACAGCAGGAAGACCAGCCGGCGACTCAGGTCACCGAACTTGCCGCTCTTTGCCAGTTGATTCGAGGAAGTTGCCACGAGACTCCAGGTTTCGATTCAGGGCCGGGATTAGCCGACCGAGCCGCCGACCGAGCCGCCAGCGGCTTCGATGGCGGCCTTCGCGCCGGCCGTGGCGCCAATGCCCGTGAGCACGACCTTCATCGTCAGCTCGCCCGACTTGATGACCTTCACGACCTTGGCGAGTTCCCCGACCAGACGGGCTTGCTTGAGCGTGAGCAGGTCGACCTCGGCAACCCCGGTTTCAGTCGCCAGGCGCTGCAGATCGGTCAGGTTGACTTCGGCGTTGAACTTCAGCAGGTGCGACTTGAAGCCGCGCTTCGGCAAGCGCCGCTGCAGCGGCATTTGGCCGCCTTCGAAGCCGACCTTGTGGTAGCCACCGGCACGTGATTTTTGACCCTTGTGGCCGCGCCCGGCGGTCTTGCCCAGGCCCGAACCAATGCCGCGGCCGACACGCCGCTTGGCGTGCTTGGAGCCGGCGGGCGGCTTGATGGTGTTGAGTTCCATGTTCATGTCCTTGGGTGCGTGCGCCGTCAGAGCACCTTGACCAGGTACGAGACCTTGTTGATCATGCCGCGCACTGCGGGTGTGTCTTCGAGCGTCGATTCGCTGTTCAGTTTGCGCAGGCCCAGGCCGCGCACCGTGGCGCGGTGCGACTCGCGCGTGCCGTTGATGCTGCGAACCAGCTTGATCTTGACGGTTTGTTTTTCACTCATGGCGTTCTCTTGTGACGTTCGCTCGTGGCGCTGGCTGGTGACGTTCTGTCGGGAGCCAATCAGCTGAACAGTTGCTCGACCGTCAGACCGCGCTTCGCGGCCACATCGGCCGGCGTGGTCGAGTTCTTCAGCGCGTCGAGCGTGGCGCGAACCAGGTTGTACGGGTTCGACGAGCCAAGGCTCTTGCAGACGATGTCGGTCACGCCCATCACCTCGAACACCGCGCGCATCGGGCCGCCGGCAATGATGCCGGTGCCGGCCGGCGCCGGCGCCATCAGCACGTGCGAGGCACCGTGCTCGCCCACCACCTTGTGATGGATCGAGCCGTTCTTCAGCGACACCTTGATCATGTTGCGGCGCGCCGAGTCCATCGCCTTGGTCACGGCAACCGGCACTTCCTTGGCCTTGCCCTTGCCCATACCGATGCGGCCGTCGCCGTCGCCCACGACGGTGAGTGCCGCAAAACTCAGTGTGCGACCGCCCTTCACCACCTTGGTGACGCGGTTCACCGCGATCATTTTTTCTTTCAGACCGTCGTCACGACCTTCGTCCTGAACGCGGGGTTGAAACTTTGCCATTTCGAGATTCCTTGTCGCAGCGCGAGCGGGTTAGAACTGCAAGCCGGCTTCGCGCGCGGCCTCGGCGAGGGCCTTGACGCGACCGTGGTAGGCGAAGCCCGAGCGGTCGAATGCAACCCGCTCGATACCTGCGGCTTTCGCCTTCTCGGCGATGCGCTTGCCGACGATCGACGCCGCCGCGACGTTGCCGCCTTTGCCCGCCGTCTTCGCTGTGGTCGCGTCACCGGCGAGTTCCTTGCGGACATCGGCCTCAGCGGTCGAGGCACTGGCCAGCACCTTGGTGCCGTCGTCGGAGATGACGCTGGCGTAGATGTGCAGGTTGGTGCGGTACACCGTCAGCCGTGCGACGCGCTGGATCGCAATGCGGACCCGGGTCTGGCGGGAACGGCGAATGCGCTGGCTTTTCTTGGTCAACATGTCATGCGCCCCTTATTTTTTCTTGGTCTCTTTGATGACGACCTTTTCGCCGACATAGCGAATTCCCTTGCCCTTGTAGGGCTCCGGCGGTCGGATCGCGCGAACCTCGGCAGCGATCTGGCCCACCACCTGGCGATCGGATCCCTTGATGACGATTTCGGTCTGCGTCGGGCAGGCCACGGTCACGCCTTCGGGCATGTCCTTGGCGACCGGGTGCGAGAAGCCGATCTGCAGGTTCAGCTTGCTGCCCACGGCAGCAGCGCGATAGCCCACGCCGACCAGCGACAGCTTCTTCTCGAAGCCCTTGCTGACGCCGTTCACCATATTCGCAACGAGCGCGCGCATCGTGCCCGACATGGCATCGGCTTCAACACTGTCGTTGGCCGGTGCAAACATCAGCTTGCCGGCGTCGTTCTTGATCGTGACCAGGGCGTTGACCGGGCGCACCAGCGTGCCGAGCGAGCCCTTCACGCGGATCTGTTCGGCCGTGACCGAAACGTCCACGCCCGTGGGCAGTGGCAACGGCATTTTTCCTACGCGAGACATTTCGGTATCTCCCTAAATGTGAAACATCAAGCGACGTAGCAAAGCACTTCGCCGCCGATGCCGGCCTGGCGCGCCTTGCGGTCGGTCATCACGCCCTTCGGCGTGGTCACGATGGCCACGCCCAGGCCATTCTTGACGTTCGGGATGTCGTGGCGACCCTTGTAGACGCGCAAGCCAGGGCGGCTGACGCGCTCGATGTGTTCGATCACGGGCTTGCCGGCGTAGTACTTCAACGCAATTTCGAGCTGCGGCTTGGTGGCCTCGCCACGCACCGCGAAATTGTCGATGTAGCCCTCGGACTTCAAGACCTCGGCGATCGCGGTCTTCAACTTCGACGCCGGCATCGTCACACTGACCTTCTGAACCATCTGCGCGTTGCGGATGCGGGTCAGCATGTCGGCGATAGGATCACTCATGCTCATTTCGGATATCTCCTGATCGGGCTCGTGAACCGGCGAATCACCAGCTGGCCTTGACGACGCCAGGGATGTCACCCTTGAACGCCAGTTCGCGAATCTTGTTGCGGCCCAGGCCGAACTTGCGGAAGGTGCCACGCGGGCGCCCGGTCAGCGCGCAGCGGTTGCGCTGGCGCGTCGGGTAGGCATTGCGGGGCAGCTTTTGAAGCTCGAGGCGGGCGGCGTAGCGCTCTTCATCGGACTTCTTCGCATCGTTCGCCGTGCCCTTCAGCTCAGCGTACTTCTTGGCGTACTTCGCCACCAGATGCGTGCGCTTGAGTTCGCGCTGGATCAGGGATGTCTTGGCCACGTTCTGCCCTTCAATTCTTGAACGGAAACTTGAACGCGGTCAGAAGCGCCTTGGCCTCGTCGTCGTTCTTCGCACTGGTCGTGATGCTGATGTTCAGGCCACGCAGCACGTCGATCTTGTCGTAGTCGACTTCGGGAAAGATGATCTGCTCTTTCACGCCGATGTTGTAGTTGCCGCGGCCGTCGAAGGCCCGGCCCGAGATGCCGCGGAAGTCGCGCACGCGGGGCAGCGCGATCGTCACGAAACGGTCGAGGAACTCGTACATCTGCACGCCGCGCAAGGTCACCATGCAGCCGATGGGAACGCCGTCGCGAATCTTGAAGCCGGCAATCGCCTTCTTCGATTTCGTGACGACCGGCTTCTGGCCGGCGATCTTGGTCAGGTCGCTGACCGCGTGGTCCATGACCTTCTTGTCCGACACCGCTTCGCTCACGCCCATGTTGAGCGTGATCTTGGTGATGCGCGGCACCTGCATCGGCGACTTGTAGCCGTACTTCTCGATCAGCTCCGGCGAAATCTTGTCGCGGAAGATGACTTGAAGGCGCGCCACCTTGGGCGCGGCTGCGCTCTTGCCAGTTTCGGTTGCTTGTTGTTTAGCCATTCTTGAACCTCTTAGGCCTTGATCTCGGCGCCGCTCGACTTGAAGACACGCACACGCGTGGTCTTGTTCGTCTTCGGGTCGGCGAGCAGCTTGATGCCGACGCGGTCGGCCTTGCCGGTGGCGGCATTGAAGATCGCCACGTTCGACTGGTGAATCGACATGGTCTTGTCGACGACCCCGCCGGTGGTGCCCTTCATCGGGTTCGGCTTGACGTGCTTCTTCACCTGGTTCACGCCCTCGACGAGGATGCGTTCCTCATCGACTCGTTGCAGCACGGCGCCGCGCTTGCCCTTGTCGCGGCCGGTCAGCACGATGACCTGGTCGCCTTTGCGAATCTTGTTCATGACCTGTCCTGTATCTCGAAGGTTCGCTGCCGCTCAGAGCACTTCGGGTGCAAGCGAGACGATCTTCATGAAGCGCTCGGTGCGCAGTTCACGCGTCACCGGGCCGAAGATGCGCGTGCCGATGGGCTCCAGCTTGGCGTTGAGCAGCACGGCGGCATTGCCGTCGAACTTGACCAGCGAGCCGTCCTGGCGGCGCACGCCCTTGGCAGTGCGAACCACCACGGCGCTGTAGACCTCGCCCTTCTTGACGCGGGCGCGCGGCGCGGCTTCCTTGATGCTGACCTTGATCACGTCACCAATGCCGGCGTAGCGGCGCTTGGAGCCGCCGAGCACCTTGATGCACATGACGGATTTCGCACCCGTGTTGTCGGCGACGTCGAGCCGCGACTGCATTTGAATCATGTTGTCATGTCCCCAACTTGGCCCGCAAAGCGTCCCATGAAATCATGAAGACGCTTGAGCGGTCAGTCTTGGGCCCGTCAGAAAACCAATGCCACCACTGGTCTGCCGTTTGGGCGGATCTGAAAATCTCGAACCGTGCCGAACGGCGGCTTCGAGATTTCAGCGAAGTCTTGGATTATGCGATGCTTATCGAAGCGCTGTCAAGCGACCTGTCTTGCCTGAGCCAGCAAGGTGTCTGCATCACTCACCTCGAACTTGCCGGGGCCTTCGATGTTGAGTGTCTTCACCACACCATCGACGACGAGCATCGAGTAGCGCTGCGAGCGGATGCCCAGGCCCCGCGTCGTCAAGTCAAGCGTCAGCCCAACGGCCTTGGTGAAGTCGGCGCTGCCGTCGGCCATCATCCGAACCTTGTCGGTGGTCTTCTGCTCGCGGCCCCACGCGCCCATGACGAACGCATCGTTGACCGCGACGCACCAGATTTCATCGACGCCGGCCGCCTTCAATTCGGTAGCTCGTGCGACATATCCCGGCACATGCTGCGCCGAGCAGGTCGGCGTATAGGCGCCGGGCACCGCAAAAATCGCAAGCGTCTTGCCGGCGATTGCTTTCGCCAAGTCGAAATTGTTCGGCCCGAGCGAACAGCCATTGCCTTCGACTTCGATGAACTCGGAGAGGGTGCCGGCAGGCAGCTTGTCGCCAACTTTCAACATGTCATGCTCCTTCGTTGCGCGGCTTGAACAAGCCGCAAATGAAAAACGGCCGGACGCCAGTATTGCAGCGCTCCGACCGTCGTGCAGCCCACCGCAGCTCAGACCGAAATGGCCTTCTGAACCAGGCGCGTCACAACCCAAGCCTTGGTCTTCGAGATCGGCCGGGTCTCGGAGATCTCGACCACGTCGCCCATCTTGTACTCGCCGTTCTCGTCGTGCGCGTGGTACTTGCTGGAGCGCGCGACGATCTTGCCGTACAGCTCGTGCTTGGTGCGGCGCTCGATCTGCACCGTGATGGTCTTCATGCGCTTGTCGCTGACGACCTTGCCGACCAGCGTGCGGGTGTTTTTCTTCGCGGCAGCGGCTTGCACCACGACCGGAACTGCCGCAGCGCTCGGGGCGCCGGTTTCAACAGGCTGTTCGCTCATTTCGCTTCCTTGTTCTTCTGAGCCAGCACCGTCTTAGCGCGGGCGATGTCACGCCGGGTCTTGCCCAGTTGCGAATGGTTGCTCAGTTGTTGCGTGGCCTTCTGCATGCGCAGGCCGAAATGCGCTTTCAGCAGATCGCCGACTTCCTTCTTCAGGCCGTCGATATCCTTGCTGCGGAGTTCAGATGCTTTCATGATGGGTCTTCCTCAAGCGCCGACCTGGCGCGTCACGAAGGTGCACTTCAGCGGCAGCTTTGCAGCGGCCAGCGTGAAGGCTTCCCGCGCCAGCGCTTCGGCCACGCCGTTGATTTCATAGAGCACCTTGCCGGGCTGGATTTCGGCGACGTAGTACTCGGGGTTGCCCTTGCCATTGCCCATGCGGACTTCGGCGGGCTTTTGCGAGATCGGCTTGTCCGGGAAGATGCGGATCCAGATTCGGCCACCGCGCTTCACATGGCGCGAAATTGCGCGCCGTGCCGCTTCGATCTGGCGCGCCGTGAGGCGGCCGCGTTCCGTGGCCTTCAGGCCGAAGTCGCCGAACGACACCGCAGCGCCGCGCGTTGCGACGCCGGTGTTGCGGCCCTTCTGTTCCTTGCGGTATTTTCTGCGTGCAGGTTGCAGCATGCTTATTCTCCTTTGGCGTCTGGTGCGGCAGGTGCCGCATCCGGCGCAACGGCCTTGCGCACACGCTTGACGGCCGGCACCCTCGGCGCATCACCCGTCGGCGCTGATGCAGGCGCTGCAGCGTCTGCCGGGCGGTCTTGACGCGGCGCACCGCGATCGAAACCACCGCCCCCGCCACCGCCACCGCCCGGACGGCCACCCCGGCCCGCCGGAGCACCCGGCGCGCCGGGGCGCGCATTGCGGCGCGGGCCGCGACGGTCATCGTCTGCGCCCGGGGGCGTGACGATGCCCGGCGCGTCGCCATTGGCGAGCCGGTCACCGCGATACACCCAGCACTTGACACCGATGATGCCGTAGGTCGTCTTGGCCTCCGAGAAGCCGTAATCGATGTCGGCCTTCAGGGTGTGAAGCGGCACGCGGCCTTCGCGGTACCACTCGCAGCGGGCGATCTCGATGCCGTTCAGGCGGCCCGACGACATCAGCTTGATGCCTTGGGCGCCCAGGCGCATCGCGTTCTGCATCGCACGCTTCATGGCGCGACGGAACATGATGCGTTTTTCGAGCTGCTGGGTGATGCTGTCGGCGATCAGTTGCGCGTCGATCTCGGGCTTGCGCACTTCTTCGATGTTCACCGCTACCGGCACGCCCAGGCGGCGTGTCAGTTCGGCCTTGAGGTTCTCGATGTCCTCGCCCTTCTTGCCGATCACCACACCCGGACGTGCCGAGTAGATGGTGATGCGCGCGTTCTTGGCGGGGCGCTCGATCAGGATGCGCGAGACTGCCGCGCTCTTCAGCTTGGTCTTCAGGTACTCGCGCACCTTCAGGTCTTCGGCCAGCATGGTCGCGAAGTTCTTGTTCGACGCGTACCAGCGCGACGCCCAGTTGCGCGTGACCGGCAGGCGGAACCCGGTCGGATGAATCTTTTGTCCCATGGTCTTCTTGAGCCTCTAGTTGCCGACGGTGACGAAGATGTGGCAGGTCGGCTTGCTGATGCGCGCGCCGCGGCCCTTGGCCCGTGCGGCGGAACGCTTCAGCGTGGCGGCCTGCTCGACGAAGATCGTCTTGACCTTGAGCTCGTCGATGTCGGCGCCATCGTTGTGTTCGGCGTTCGCGATCGCGGACTCCAGACACTTCTTGATGATGCCGGCGGCCTTCTTGGGGGTGAACGTCAGAATGTTGAGTGCCTGATCGACGCGTCGGCCGCGGATCAGGTCAGCCACCAGCCGACCCTTGTCGGCCGACAGGCGCACACCACGAACGATTGAACGGGTTTCCATCGTCGCCATCCTTATTTCTTGTTGGCCTTCTTGTCGGCCGGGTGCCCCTTGAACGTGCGCGTCAGCGCAAATTCACCGAGCTTGTGGCCGACCATCTGGTCAGAGATGTACACCGGCACGTGCTGCTTGCCGTTGTGCACGGCGATCGTGACGCCGATGAAATCGGGCAGGATCGTCGAGCGGCGCGACCAGGTCTTGATCGGCTTTTTATCCTTGGTGGCCACCGCTTTTTCGACCTTCGCCTGAAGGTGATGGTCGACGAACGGGCCCTTCTTGAGTGAACGCGTCATGTGCCGCTCCCCTTACTTCTTGCGCCGCGCGACGATCATCGTCTGCGTGCGCTTGTTGCTGCGAGTGCGGTAGCCCTTCGTCAGGGTGTTCCACGGCGACACGGGGGCCTGGCCCTCGCCGGTACGGCCTTCACCGCCACCGTGCGGGTGGTCCACCGGGTTCATGGCCACGCCACGCACCGTCGGGCGGATGCCCTTCCAGCGGATCGCACCGGCCTTGCCGTACTGGCGCAGCTGATGCTCTTCGTTGGACACCTCGCCGATCGTGGCGCGGCAGTCGATGTGGATCTTGCGGACCTCGCCAGACCGCAAGCGAACCTGGGCGTACACGCCTTCGCGTGCCAGCAGCGTTGCCGAGGTGCCGGCCGAGCGCGCGATCTGCGCGCCCTTGCCCGGCAACATCTCGATCGCATGGATGATCGAGCCCACCGGGATGTTGCGGATCGGCAAGGTGTTGCCGGCCTTGATCGGCGCTTCCGCACCGCTCAGGATCGTGGCACCCACGTCAAGCCCGCGCGGCGCGATGATGTAGCGGCGCTCGCCATCGGCATAGCACACCAGCGCGATGTGCGCCGTGCGGTTCGGGTCGTACTCGATGCGCTCGACCTTCGCCGGGATCGCGTCCTTGTTGCGCACGAAGTCGACCACGCGGTAGTGGTGCTTGTGACCACCGCCGCGATGCCGGATCGTGATGTGGCCGTTGTTGTTGCGGCCCGCGTTCTGGATCTGCGGCTCGAGCAGCGATGTTTCGGGCCGGCCCTTGTACAGGTGCGGGTGCACGACCTTGACCACGCCACGACGGCCTGGCGAAGTCGGTTTGACTTTGATGACGGGCATTACGCGCCCTCCCCGGAGAAGTTGAGCTCCTGGCCCTTCTTGAGCGACACATACGCCTTCTTGACGTGGTCGCGGCGGCCGATGGACTTGCCGAAGCGCTTGACCTTGCCCTTTTGAATCACGGTCGAGACCGACTCGACGTCGACCTTGAACATCAGTTCGACAGCGGCCTTGATCTCGGGCTTGGTGGCGTCGCGCATCACCTTGAACAGCACCTGGTTGTGCTTCTCGGCGGCCATCGTGGCCTTCTCGGACACGATCGGCGCGATCAGCACCTGGGCGAGGCGGTCGGCGTTGTGCTTCGGGCGAATCACCTTGACGGCGGGCGATTTTGCAGCTGCGGTGCTCATGCCAGCATCTCCTTGAGTTGCTCGACGGCCGCCTTGGTCACCAGCACTTTCTTGTAGTGCACCAGGGCCAGCGGGTCGGCGTGGCGCGGCTCGACGATCAGCACGTTGACGAGGTTGCGCGAAGCCAGCAACAGGTTGTCGTCCATCTGGTCGGTGATGACGAGCACCGAGTCGAAGCCCATGGCCTTGAACTTGGCAGCCAGCAGCTTGGTCTTCGGCGAGTCGACCGTCAGCGAGTCGACCACGGCCAGGCGGCCTTCGCGCGCCAGCTGCGAGAAGATTGCCGCCATGCCGGCGCGGTACATCTTCTTGTTGACCTTCTGCGTGAAGTTTTCGTCGGGGCTGTTCGGGAAGATTCGGCCGCCTCCGCGCCACAGTGGCGACGAGGTCATGCCGGCACGAGCGCGGCCGGTGCCTTTCTGGCGCCACGGCTTCTTGGTCGAGTGCTTGACCATCGTGCGGTCGAGCTGGGCGCGAGTGCCCTGGCGTGCATTGGCCTGGAAGGCCACGACGATCTGGTGCACCAGCGCTTCGTTGTATTCGCGGCCGAACAAGGTGTCGGGCGCATCGACTTTCGATGTGGCCTGGCCTTGCTCGTTGAGGAGTTCGAGCTGCATCAGTTCGCTCCCTTCACAGGCTTGATGACGGCTGCGCCGCCACGCGTCACTTTGACCTTGATCGCCGGACTGACGACCACGTGGCCGTTCTTCGAGCCCGGCACCGCGCCGCGCACCAGCAAGAGCTGACGCGCTTCGTCGATGCGAACGATGTCGAGGTTCTGGACACTCTTGGTCACGTCACCGCGGTGGCCGGACATCTTCTTGCCCGGAAAAACGCGGCCCGGATCTTGCGCCATCGAGATCGAGCCCGGCACGTTGTGCGAACGGCTGTTGCCGTGCGACGCGCGTTGCGACTTGAAGTTGTGGCGCTTGATGGTGCCGGTGAAGCCCTTGCCGATCGACGTGCCTTGCACGTCCACCAGCTGGCCGACCGCGAACACACCGCTCACAGGCACTTGCGAGCCCGGCTTGTATTCGGCTGCCACCTCAGCGGCAACCCGGAATTCCTGGAGGATTTCGCCGGCTTCCACACCCGCCTTGGCGAAGTGGCCCGCTTCGGGCTTGGAAACGCGCGAGGCCTTGCGCTCGCCGAACGCCACCTGAATGGCGCTGTAGCCGTCGTTCTCTTCGGTCTTGACCTGGGCGACCCGGTTGTTTGACACATCGAGCACGGTCACGGGAATGGCGTCGCCATCGTCCGTGAAGATGCGCATCATGCCCACCTTGCGGCCCAGCAAACCGAGGCGATGGCCCGGATTGACTGTCGTCATGGTTTTTCTCCAGCCCCTGCGCTTGTGCAGCGTCGGCAGCCTTTGTTCACGAGCCCGACATCGATTGGTCGGGTTGATATTTTTTCTGTCAGCCGAACAGTTTCGATTGCAGAAAAGCCTGCGAGTGTAGCAGTAGCGGGCGAACCCGCAACTGCTGCAGACCATGGCAACGCTTATTGCAGCTTGATTTCGACGTCCACGCCGGCCGGCAGATCGAGTTTCATCAGCGCGTCCACGGTCTTGTCAGTCGGGTCGACGATGTCCATCAGCCGCTGATGGGTGCGAATCTCGAACTGGTCGCGCGAGGTCTTGTTGACGTGCGGCGAGCGCAGGATGTCGAAGCGCTGCATGCGCGTCGGCAAAGGCACGGGGCCCTTGACGATGGCGCCGGTGCGCTTCGCGGTGTCGACGATTTCGAGTGCCGACTGATCGATCAACTTGTAGTCGAACGCCTTCAGGCGAATGCGGATCTTTTGCTTTTGCATGATGTGTTCCGCCTTATTCGATGATCTTCGCAACCACGCCCGCACCCACCGTGCGCCCACCCTCGCGGATGGCGAAGCGCAGGCCTTCTTCCATCGCGATCGGGTTGATCAGCTTGACGGTGATGCTGACGTTGTCGCCGGGCATGACCATCTCCTTGTCCTTGGGCAGTTCAACCGCGCCGGTCACGTCCGTCGTGCGGAAGTAGAACTGC
>JANXZA010000282.1 GCA_025355745.1 Rhizobacter sp.
TTCTTCGCGTCGAGCTTGCCGTCGGCGTCGATCTTGTAGGCCACCTCCATGCTGAGCTTGCCACGCTCGATGGCGTAGCCGGCGTACTTGCCGGCATACGGCGACAGGGGTGCAAGTTCAAGGTCGGTGCCCTTGGCGCGAATATCGAGCGCGAGCGGCTTCACGGTCGGGTTCAACTGGCCGCTGATTTCGAGCAGCGCAGTGCCGGCAGCGCGGCGCCGCGCAGGTCGAGCGTCGCCATCTCGCGGCTGGCGGAACTGAAGGCGCCGAGCTGGCCGTTGAGTTTGGTCAGCGCGGCGCTGTAGCCGGGGCGCACGAAGCGGTCGGTGAAGTCGATGCGGCCGTTGCTGAGTTTCGTGATGCCGAGCTTGAGGTCCAGCGGCAGGCCGGCTGAAGTGCTGGCGGTGGCGGTGGCCGGCGCGCTTGCCGCGAGCGGCGCAGCGTTCCAGTCGCTCGCGCCCGTGGCGCCAGCCGTTCCTTCGGGTGCAGCGGCCACATGCTGGAGATTGAAGCGCCCTTGCTCGGTGACGACGAGCCGCGAGTAGAAGTCGTTGAGTGCAATCGCGCCAACCTCGACCTGCGGGCGGCTGCCTGGCTTCAACGTGACCCGCACCGCCTTCAACGACAGTGCCTGCCAGCTCAGCAACTCGTCGGTGTCGTCGGCGCTGGCCGGCGCTGCCGAATCGGGCAAGGTGGCGATGTGGACATCAGTGAGCAGCACGTCAGCTGCGGCATTCACGTCCAGGCCCGCCGGCAGTTGGCGCAGCGCGAAGCTGCCGCTGTAGCCGGCCTCGGCGCGCAACAACGTGAGCTTCACGCGGTCGGCGAAGTAAGGTGCGAACAAGTGAACCGGGAAACGCTCGATGCGCAATTTGCCGTTCGCAAGCAGCGGCAACAGGCCGTCACGGCCCTTGAAGTCGAGCCCACCGGAAGGTGTGGTCTTGTCGCGCTTCGGCGCACCGATGCGGCCACTGATCTGCCCCACCGCCGGTGCCATCGCGCGCTCGCCCTGCCATGCCAAGCCCTGCACGGCGACGCGCAGGTTGGTGAGGTCGAAGCGCAAGGGCTCGGTCGGCCGGCGGGTTGCCAGGTGGGCCATGACATCGGTGAACTTGACCTGCCCGCCCTCGATCAACGCCTCTTTCACCTGCAGGCGCCAGACCGGTTCGGCTGCGGCAGTTGGTGCGGGCAGCGGCTTGCGCACCGCGCGTCGACCGCCAGGCTTCGCTGTTGCGGAAGTCGAGGCCGCGGCACTCAACCCGGCCGGTGGCGCCGCCGACGCCGGCACGGCAACCACCCATTGCCGCAGATTGAGCCGGCCGTCAAGCGCGCGCATCACAGAGGCCACCGGCTGCACGATCCTGACGCTGCCGAGAACGACGTCGCGTGCCAGCACATCGACCTCGACATTGCTCAGTGCCAACTGCTTCAGGGCAACTGCGTCCTGCCCATGGCGACCCTGCCCTTCGCGCAGCGTGAAGGCATCGAGCGTGGCCTGCTCGACGGCAAGCCGCAAGCGCGGCGCGGCGGCGGCGTCAGACCAGTCGAGCTGCGCCTTCACGCCAATCCGGCCGTCGACCCGCGCCGTGATTGCGTGTGCAAGGTAGGGCGCGAATGGCGCCAGCGCCAGGCCGGCCAGCGTCACGTCCAGCTTCGCGTCGTGGTCGGTGATCGGGCCGGTGACGGCAAACTCCGCCAGCGTGGCAGCGGCCCTTGCCCTTGCCCTTGCCCTTGCCCACGCAGCGCCCCGCTCAATGCCACCGCCAGCGGATGGCTGATCGGCCAGTGAAGTCGCTCGGCACGAAACGCAATGCCATCGGCCTGCAAAGCCACGGCAGGGGCGACGGCGGCATCGCTCCAGAGCACGCGGGCGCCGGCCAGCTCAAGGGCGTCCAGACTGGTCTGCCAGGGTGGGGCGGGCGCGGTCTTGGGTGCGGGCTGCGGCGGCTGCACACCACCTGCGGGTTCGCTTGACGGGCCGGCCCTTACCGGTCTGCGGGCCATGCCTTGACCCAGCTCGGCGCGCTTCGGGCTGGCGATTTGCAACAGGTTCACGTCGCCCGCACGGTCGCGAGTGGCGCGCAATTCCAGGCCATCGACGCGCAGCGACGCGAAGCCGAGCTTGCGGGCCAGTGGCCGGACATCGCTCAGCCCGAGCTGCAGGCCTTGCCATGCCAACAGCGGCCGGCCCCTGGCGTCGGTCAGCACAAGGTTTTTCGCATGGACCTGCCCCTTCACGGCGACGGTCGACGAGCCCGCCTGGGGCACGCTGAACTGCAAGGCCAGATCGGCCGAAACACTGCCGCGGGTCACGCGCATCGGCAGGTCTGCGGGCAGGTAGCCGAGGTAGGGCGCAAGGTCCAGGCTGGCCATCTTGAGATTCAGCGAACCGCTCTTGTTCTGCGCGAACGGGGTGGTCTGCGCACCGCTGTCGAAGGCCGTGCCATTGAGCTTGAATGCCAGGCGCGGCTCGACCTTGACCTCAACCTCGGCGGGCAGGTTCGACAAAAACGGCAGCGTGATCTGCAGCGCCTCGACCACGTGGACTCGGCCCGCTGGCTGGTCGTCGAAGCGAAGCTGTGCGTTGCGCACCTGCAGGTTGTAGAGCGCAAAGCGCGCCGGATCAGACGCAGGCGCATCGGCGCGCGGCGCGAACCGGGCGATCAGGTCGTCGACATCGTAGTGGCCGTCGGCGGTGCGGGCAATGCGCAGGGACGGCGAGTCGATCTCGGGCGCCTCGACCATGGGGGCGCGCTTGAGGAGCGTCGCGATCGACAGGTCGGCATGGATGCGCTTCATCCGCAGCAGCGTATTGGTGCTGGCAGCAGTCCGGCCGGCGACCGAGATGTCATCGGCCGTCAACTCAAGGCCCCATGGCTTGAAGTCGACGTCGCCGATCGTCACAACCCAACCCAACGCTGCACTGGCGCGCAGCGGTAGCTGCCACTTGAGCAACTGCGGCAAACCCAGCCAGGCGATCACGCCAAGCATCAGGAATGCCGCCAGTCCAATCGCCAAGTGCCTCAGCCAGAGCATCGTGAAACTCCTGCACATCCAACCCAGAGGTGGTGATCGGGCGGTCGGGTCTTGGGCCACCGTCCGGGGCCTGATGGGCCACGGACGGAGACGGAATTCAATGAACCATGCCGCACAATTCCCGCCGACCTGTCGGGTCGGTCGCCGATCCCACGCGTCGATAATCGCTGAACAAGGGCTGCGCTTGAACAATCTCCTGATCCTGCTTGGTTTTGAGTCCTGGAAGCCAGTGCTGACGGCCCTGGTTCTACCGCCGGTGCCTTTGCTGCTCTTGATGCTGCTGGGTGCGCGCTTGATGCTGCCAAGACGCGGCCTGGGCTGGCTCTTGATTCTGACCAGCGTGGCGCTGCTGTGGCTGGCCGCTTGTACTGGCAGCGCCAAGGTGTTGTCGCAATTCGTGCTTCACCCACCCGGCGCCATTAGCACTGACCGTATCAGGGAACTGAAGGCCCTGCCCCGCGGGACGGCTGCGATCGTTGTGCTGGGCGGCGGCGTTGAACCCTTCGCGCCAGAGTACGGCGTGAGCAGCTTGCATCACCCTTCGCTGGAGCGACTCCGCTACGGCGTCTGGCTGGGCCGCCAGACGGGCTTGCCGCTGGCCTTCAGTGGTGGGGTGGGCTGGGGACAGAATGATGCCAATCCCGAAGCACGCGTCGCAGCGCAGATCGCCGCGTCCGAATTCGGCCAACCCCTGAAGTGGGTCGAAGAAAACTCGCGCGACACCCGGGAAAATGCAATTCGGACCGTCGCCCTGCTCAAACCCGCAGGCGTCCGGCACATTGTGCTGGTGACGCATGGCTGGCATATGCCGCGTGCTGTCAAGGCATTCGAAGCTGCCGCAGCAGGCGAATCACGGATCGAGCCCGCGCCGATGGGATTGGCGCAGAATAACGAAACACCAGTCCTTGCGTGGATGCCCTCGTCTGCCGGCCAAAGCGCAGTCCGTACCATACTCCGGGAGATACTGGGCAGATTCGTTGGTGCATAGAGATTTGTGGCACCAAGCAAAACGCCCCACATCGATTGATGAGGGGCGTTTTTCAATAGTAGCCTGACGATGTCCTACTTTCACACGGGAACCCGCACTATCATCGGCGCTGAGGCGTTTCACTGTCCTGTTCGGGATGGGAAGGAG
>JANXZA010000042.1 GCA_025355745.1 Rhizobacter sp.
TTTCAAGACTGCAGCCTTAAACCGCTCGGCCACGTCTCCCGCAAAACAGCGAGTGCAGATTGTATCGAGCGGTCGTCGCCGGCCGCTGCGATGACCCCGCGCCATCAGAAGTTCGCAATCAACGACAGCCTCACGCTGCGCGGCTCCACCGGGTGGAAGTGGATGTCGTTGACGCCACCGGCCGGCTCGCCTTTCAAGCGCGACGCGTAGTAGTAGTCGATGTCGCTGCCCTGGCGGTTGAACAGGTTGAACACATCGAGCGCGACCTTGACGTTGCGATTGAACTTGTAGCCTGCGCGCAGGTAGGCCAGCGTGGTGGCTTTGGATCGCTGCGCGTTGTTCTCTTCGAGTGCGCGCGGTCCGAAGTAGCGCACCTGGAACTGGCCGAACCACGGGCCAAGGTCGGTGACGGTGGCGCCCAGCGACACCACCGTCTGGATCGAGCCGGGGATGTGGTTGCCCAACAGCGGGTCAGTCGGGTCGGGTTCGGTGAAGCGGGCACGCGACACGGCCAGGTCGGCATCGAGCAGCAGCCACGGCCTGGCGATGTAGTGGTTGTTCCATTCGACGCCATAGCGCCGGCTGGCACGGCTCGGCTCGGTCTCGCCAGCATCGCCGACGAACAGCAGCTCCGAATCGAGCTTCAGTGCCCACAGCGACAGCGAGCTTTGCAGCCCCGGGATGATTTCGGTGCGCAGGCCGAGTTCGCCGCCCTTCGATCGCACCAGCGGTTTCACCGCGTCGATGGCCGGGCCGTTCGGGTTCTTCGCTGCGACCGTCGCGGTGGTGCCGCGCGCATCGTTGCTGTGGAAGCCGTGGCCGTAGTTGACGAAGTACTCGGTCTTCGCCCACGGCCCGAGGATCATCGACAGTTTCGGCGACACGATGGTCGCGCTCTTGCTGCCGCTGTTCGCCGCAATCGAGCTGTCGACCTTGAAGTCGAACCGGTCCGCGCGCAGCCCGACCACGCCGCGCAGCCAGGGCAGCCACTGCGTCGCGTTCTCGGCGTACACGCCGACGCTGGTCTCGCGCACCGTGCTCTCCTGCGTGGTGGCCACGCGGGTGCGTGCCACCGTGTTGTACAGGCCGACCGGGTCGAGCCGGTCGTGGCGCAGCTGCACGCCGATCGTGGTGCTGCCGTCGCGCGCGCCGACCGGTGTGTTCCAGCGTCGGCTTGCGGCCAGGCCGAAGACCTTGCGCCGCTCGGCCTGCTCGAACTGGTCGCCGTTGATCTCGTTCGGGTCGAGGTCGATCGGGTGCTCCTGAAAGAACGTGAAGTTGGAGTACAGCTTGAGCTGCGACTGGATCGCATAGGCGTTCAGCTTGAAGGCGCCATCGGCCAGCTTGCGCTCGAATTCGTACGAGAGGCTGTAGCGCGAGGTGAAGCCGCCGTCGGTCGGATCGAGCGCGCCGAAGCGGCCGACCCGGCCTTGATCGACGGCGCGTTGCGGGATCTGGTCGGTCGAGTTCCAGCCGGCCGAATAGCCCATCGCGGTGAGCGAAGAACGGGCGTCGGCGGCGCCGAAGCTGTAGCGCAGCACGCCATTCGCACGGTGGAACTTTTCGGGGTTCTCCCAGGGGCCGTTGTTGTGCGCGGCTTCGATGGCGTAGAGCAGTTCGCCACTGCCGATCGGGCTCGAATTGGCGATCAAGCCACGCCGGTAGCCGCGCTCGCCGAGCGTCAGCGATGCGATGCCTTGTGCCAGCGTGTCGAACAGGCTGATGTGGGCCGCGCCGGCCGACGCGAAGTCGCCTTCGTCGGCGAAGTACGGGCCCTTCTTGTAGCTGATGCGGTTGACGAGTTCGGGGATCAGCCAGTTCAGGTCGCTGTAGCCGTGGCCGTGCGCATGGGTGGGCATGTTGACCGGCATGCCGGCCACGAAACTCGCGAAGTCGGTGCCGTGGTCGAGGTTGAAGCCGCGCAGGAAATACTGGTTCGCCTTGCCGTCGCCGCTGTGCTGGGTGACGATCACACCAGGCACGAACTCAAGCACCTCGGCCGGCCGCAAGGTGGGCCGGCTTGCGATCAGCTTCGCGGTCACGCTGCCCTGGCTGGCGGCGTCGGAGCTGCCGACCGAGTTGAGGTAGTTGCCTTGCACGGTGACGGGTTCGAGCTGGGTTGCGGTGGTCACCTCGGCCGCTGCTGCGGGTGACGCCGCAGGCGCGATCTGGGCGTGGGCGGAATGGGTGAAGGCCAGCGTCGCGGCGCAGGCAATGGCGCAGCGCGTCGGGCGCGCAGGCGCATGGAGTCGGTTCATGGTGGGTCTTTCCGATGGGGTATCGATGCGGCGAGACCACGCGCGTGGGCTTGGCGCACGCGTCGCGGTCCAACGAGTGGCTGCGCGCTGCCGGAAGACCGGCCGCGCAACAGACTCAGGCGCGCTTCGGCGGTCGGTCCGGAATATCGACGAAGCCGGCGCGCATCGCCCAGGGCGGTCGAGCCGCGGCATCGGTCGAGGCCGCCGCGTCAGCCCAGGCAGGCAGCGCCGGGATCAGCGCCAGCACCGACAGCGCGGTCAGCGCGCTGGCGCCCGGCGCTTCATCGGCATCCGCGCTGGCCAGCGGGCTGTTCGCGTCGGTGCGCAGCACGCTGGCGTCATCGGCGGCATGGTGATGACGTTGCGGCGCGGCGTCCGGGTGCGAGTGCCCGACCCACGCCAGTGCGGCTGCATACGCCGGCGGCGCCGCAACCGGCGTCGGCCGCCAGCGCCGAATGTCTTCGAGCACCAGCCGCACCTCGGCCGGCTGGTGAATGTGCGCCGGGCCCAGCGCGCTGAAAACACCCACGGCCGTGCCTTGCAGCGGCAGCACGAAAGCCATTAGCCACATCACGACGAGACGCGTGAAGCGGGCCGAAAGGCGGTGGGTTGGCAGGGCCGGGGCAGGGCGCACGGAAAGGGCAGTGTGAGGGGCGAGATCGGTGTCAAGCCAGGGTACGCAGCGCAGGCGCGTCCGGATTCAGCGGCCGGCGCGTCAGGCGCAATCGACCTGAATGATCTCGCTGATCCCGCCCCGGCCGCCGTCGATGCGCGCCGCGCTCAGGCTGCGCCCCCAGACGCAGCCGGTGTCGAGCGCCAGCAGATCGGGCCGGTTGATGAGGCCCAGCGTCGCCCAGTGGCCGAACGCCATCGGCGTGCCGCGGGTGCGCCGCTGCGGCAGTTCGAACCAGGGCTGGAAGCCGGCCGGTGCGGCATCGGCGCCGTCTTTCGTGACCAGGTCGAGCGTGCCATCGGCGGCGACAAAGCGCGCCCGCGTCAGCACGTTGATGACGAAGCGCCAGCGCTCTGTGCCGGTCAGCGCTTCGCTCCAGCGCGCCGGCTGGTCGCCGTACATCTGCGGCAGGAAGTCGGCCAGCGCCTCGCTGCGCAACAGCGTTTCGACCTCGGCGGCCAGCGCCAGCGTCTGCGCCGCGTCCCATTGCGGCACCACGCCGGCGTGCACCATCAGCCAGCCGTGCGCGAACACCGCCATGCGCTGATGGCGCAGCCAGAGCAGCCAGGTTTCGCGCTCGGACGAGTCGAGAATCTGCGCAATGGTGTCGCCCCGGTGCGGCTTGCGCACGCCGTGCGCCACCGCCAGCAGGTTCAGGTCGTGGTTGCCGAGCAGGCAGGTCGCGCTGGCGCCGAAGCCGTGCAGGCGGCGCAATGTTTCGAGCGACTGCGGGCCGCGATTCACCAGATCGCCGAGCACATAGAGGTGGTCGCGCGAGGCCGAGAAATCGATTTTTTCGAGCAGCCGGTCGAGTGCGTCGCAGCAGCCTTGCACATCGCCGATCAGGTAGTTCATGGGTCGATTCTGCTACGCTCACTTTCCCTCATTGCCGCGCGCCCCGCATGGACGTTGCCCTTGTATTTTTTTTGATTGTGCTCAACGCCCTGTTCGCCATGTCCGAGATGGCGCTCACGGCGAGCCGCAAGGCCAGGCTGCAGGTGATGATCGAAGCGGGCGAGTCGGGTGCGCAGGCGGCGATGGACCTGCACGACAACCCGACCAAATTCCTCTCCGTCGTGCAGGTCGGCATCACCTCGATCAGCGTGCTCAACGGCATCGTCGGCGACGCCGCGTTCTCAGCCCCGTTCGCGCGCTGGCTGCACACCACCTTCGAAATCAACGAACACGCGGCCGACATCTCGGCCACCGCGATGGTCGTCGTCGTCATCACCTTCCTGACCATCATCTTCGGCGAGCTGGTGCCCAAGCGCTTCGGCCTGATGTACCCGGAAGCGGTGGCGCGTGTGGTGGCGCGGCCGATGGAATGGCTGTCGCTGATCGCGCGGCCGTTCATCAAGCTGCTGTCGTGGTGCACCGAAGCCACCTTGCACCTGTTCGGCGTGCGCGGCGTTCCCGACCGCAGCGTGACCGAGGAGGAAATCAACGCCAGCCTCGAAGAGGGTCTGGACGCCGGCGTGATCGAGGCGCAGGAACACCAGATGGTGCGCAACGTGTTCCGCCTCGACGACCGGCAGGTCGGCTCGATGATGATCCCGCGCGCCGAGATCGTCTGGCTCGACGCCGCCGGCTCGGCCGACGACGTGCTCAAGGTCATTGCCGACGAAGAGCATTCGCGCTACCCGGTGTGCCGCAACGGTCTCGGCGACGTGCTCGGCATCATCTCGGCGCAGACCCTTCTTCAGCAGGTGATCGGCGGCAAGCCGCTGAACCTCGGCGAAGGCCTGCAACCGTCGGTATTCGTGCCCGAGACGCTGTCGGGCATGGAGCTGCTTGAGCACTTTCGGGCGTCGAGCGCGCAGCTCGTTTTCGTCGTCGACGAGTACGGCGAGGTGCAGGGAATGATCACGGTGCGTGATGTGCTCGAGGCCATCACCGGCGAGTTCACGACCCCCAGCGACGGCGATTCCTGGGCGGTGCAGCGCGATGACGGAAGCTGGCTCTTCGACGGCCTGATCCCGGTGCCCGAATTGAAGGACCGGCTCGAACTCAAGGAGCTGCCCGAGGAAGACCGCGGCCGCTACAACACGCTGGCCGGCATGGTCATGCTGCTGCTCGGCAGCCTGCCCCGGACCACCGATTCGGTGGAGTGGGAAGGCTGGCGTTTCGAGGTGGTCGACCTCGACGGCAAGCGCGTCGACAAGGTCCTGGCCAGCCGCCTGCCGAACCACCCTCACGGAGACCCCGCATGACGCCTTCCCTCTACCGCCAGCCGGTGCTGCTCGACACGGTGCTGCACCGCCACAACAAGGTCGGCAAGCTGACCGACTTCTCGGTTGCGCAGCACATGCACGCGAGCTACCTCGCCACTGCCGAGTTCGACCAGGCGGCGCTCGAGTACGTGATCGTGTTCGTCGCCGACAGCGTCGATGGCGTCGATGGCGTCGGGGGCGCGGATGGCGTCAGTGGCAAGACGCGCGTCTCACCGATCGTGATGCTGGGCGTGAGCGCCGGCGAGAACCTGTTCGTCGAAGGCCCGCGCTGGGACGCCCACTACATGCCGGCGTATGTGCGCCGCTACCCGTTCTGGACCACCGACCTGGCCGGCGCGCCGCCCGAGTCGCCGGGCGTGATGATCGACACCGGCTGGAGCGGCTGGTCCGACACGGTCGGCGATGCAGTCTTCGATGCCGACGGCAAGCCCACGCCGACGCTCGAACGCGCGCTCGATTTCATGCGCCAGTTCGAGCTCGAAGTGCAGCGCACCAGCCAGTTCTGCGAGCTGCTGGTCGAGCACGATCTGCTGCGCGAGATGTCGGCCGATGCGAAGCTGCCCGACGGCAGTGCGATCGCGCTGAACGGCTTCCTGGCGGTCGATCATGTCAAGTTGATGGCGCTGCCCGATGCGGCCGTTCTCGAGCTGCACCGCAACGGCATCCTCGGACTGCTGCACACCCATCTGATGTCGCTGGGCAACCTGCGGCGGCTGGTGGATCGCAAGGCGAAGCGGATGCCGGTGGCGGCTGCGGCCTGAGCGCGGAGCGCGCCATGTCGGCTGGCCTGTTCGATCGCTTTCTGTCCACGCCCGAGGCGGTTGCGGTGTTCAGCGAGGCCGCCGTCGTCGGCCACATGCTGGCGTTCGAGGCCGCACTGGCGCGCGCGCAGGTGGCCGAGGGCCTCGTGCCGGAGGCGGCGGCCGCGGCCATCGGGCTGGCGTGCCGGATCGAACACATCGACCTCGACGCGCTGGTCGCAGCCGGCAGTGTGGCCGGCACGCTGGCGATCCCGCTGGTCAGGCAACTGACCGAGAAGGTCGCGCAAAGTGACGCTGAAGCGGCGGGTTATGTTCACTGGGGCTGCACCAGCCAGGACGTGATCGACACTGCGATGGTGCTGGCCACGCGCGATGCGCTGGCGCTGATCGACACCGCGCTGCACGACCTGACCGACGCGCTGCTCGACCTGGCGCTGCGCCACGACGCTGCGCCGATGCTGGGCCGCACTTTGCTGCAACCGGCGCTGGTCATCAGCGTCGGCTTCAAGCTCGTGAGTTGGGTCGCCCCGGTCGTGCGCTGCCGGCTGCGGCTGCGCACGGCGGCGCAGGCCGCGCTGCGGCTGCAGCTCGGCGGGGCGGTGGGCACGCTGTCAGCAATGGGTTCGGGGATGAGGTCGGCGACGAGCGACGAGCGCGGCGCCCTCGGCGAGCACGGCCCGGCCGTCGCGCGCCGCATGGCCGCCGACCTGCAACTCGCGCTTCACGGCCTGACGCCGGCCTTCGGCGCCTGGCACACGCAGCGCGACGAATGGGTCGCCCTCGGCTGTGAGGTCGGCGTGCTGTGCGGCGTGCTCGGCAAGATCGGCAAGGACATTTCGCTGCTGGCGCAAGCCGAGGTCGGCGAGGTCGCCGAACCGAGCGGCACGGCGAGTGGTATTGCGAGTGGTACTGCGAGTGGTACTGCGAGTGGTACGGCCAGCGGTGCAGCAAGCGGCGTGCCGCGCGGCGGCTCGTCGGCGATGCCGCACAAGCGCAACCCGGTCGCGGCCATGGTGGCGCTGGCCGCCGCCGGGCGCGCGCCGCACCGGGTCGCGGCGCTGCTCGGCGCGATGGCACAGGAACACGAACGCGGCCTGGGCAACTGGCAGGCCGAGCTGGCCGAATGGCCGGGCTTGTTCATCTCGGCGCACGGTGCGGCCCGTGCGCTCGCCGATGCGGCGGCCGGCCTGAACGTGGACACCGCGCGCATGCGCCGCAACATCGACGCGCTGCACGGCCTGGTGTTCGCCGAGGGCGTGGCCATGCTGCTCGCCGTGCACATCGGCAAGGCCCGCGCGCATGCGCTGCTCGAGGCCTGTTCGCGCCGCACGCTGGCCGAGCAGCGGCCGTTGTTCGACATCGCGCTGGAAGCGATTCAGGCCGATGCCGATCTGCGCGACCGCGTCGATGCGAACGCCCTGCGCGCCGTGTTCGATGCCGACACCACGGCGCTGCGTGCCAGTGCGCTGGTGCAGCCGCAGTGGGCCGTGCTGCGCGCACAGCATGCCGGGCTGGCCGGCCCGGCGCCGTGGTCGCATCGGCCTGAGGTGATGTAGTCGACCTTTCAACCCGCCAACCCGAACCATGACCCAAGACCGACAAGACGATTTCGACCGTGGCGTGAAGAACCGCCGCGCCGTGCTGGGCGATGCCTGGGTCGACCAGTCGCTCGACAACGCGAGCGAGTTCAACGCCGAGTTCCAGAGCCTGATCACCCGCTATGCGTGGAACGACATCTGGGGCCGGCCGGCGCTGCCGCATGCCACGCGCCGTCTGCTGGTGCTCGGCATGACGATGGGCCTGGCGCGCTGGGAAGAGTTCGAGCTGCACTGCAAGGCTGCGATCAGGTCGAGCCAGCAGGAGGGCGGCGTGTCACTCGCAATGATCAAGGAAACGCTGATGCAGGGCGCAATCTACTGCGGCGTGCCTGCGGCCAACACCGCCTTCAAGATCACGATGGGCGCGCTGCGCGAAGCCGGCCTGCTGCCATCGCCGGCACCGCTCTCGGCCGCTGTGCGCGTGGCCACGCACCACACCTTCAGCCAGCCGCAACTGAAGGCGGCGGTGCAGGGCGGCGCGGGTGGTGGCGGTGTGCCGACTACCGCGGTGGACGACGACCCCGAGGTTGCCACGGCCCGTGTCCCCATCGTCCTCAGCCACGCGCTCGGGCTGGACCTGCACCTGTGGGACGACCTGGCCCGGCAGCTCGCCATGCTCGGCCACCCGGTGCTGCGCTACGACCATCGCGGCCACGGCGGCTCGGCCGTGCCCGACGGCCCGTACGCGATGACCGATCTGGTGGACGACGCGGCACGGCTGGTGTGTGAATGGGGCCGCGGGCCGGTGGTCTGGGTCGGCCTGTCGATGGGCGGAATGGTCGGCCAGGGGCTGGCGATCCTGCACCCGGAACTCGTCCGCGCCCTGGTGCTTGCCAACACCAGCGCGCAGTACCCCAAGGCGGCCCAGGCGATGTGGGCGCAGCGCATCGCCACGGTCGAATCGCAAGGCATGGCCGGCATTGCCGAGATGGTGATGGAGCGCTACTTCACTGCCGTTTTCCGCGCCGCCGAACCGGCCGCAGTCGCAGGCTTTCGCGCCACCGTGTTGCGCACCGATGCGAAGGGCTATGCCGCCTGCTGCCATGCGGTCGCGAATGTCGATTGGCTGGAGCGCCTGCATGAGCTTCGCTGCCCCGCGCTCGTCATCGCCGGGGCGCTGGATGTGGGCGCGCCGGTGGCGATGGCGCAGGCCATGGTCGAGCGCATTGCGGGCGCTGAGCTGCTGGTCATCGATGATGCATCGCACCTCAGCGTGATCGAGCAGCCAGAACGGTTCGAGCAGGCCGTGACGCGCTTTCTGGCGCGCCGGGTTTGACAAGGTGAATGGCGCTCCACTCGCCTTGAATGCAAGAGCCGACTCACTTACCGCGGAGGCGCAGAGAACGCCGAGGAAGCGCAGGGGACTCAAGAAAAAGCATTGAATTTCTCTGCGCAACTCTGCGTTCCCGGCGCCTCTGCGGTGGTGAGTTTGAGATTCCAATCAACGACATCAGCAATTACCGCTTGATGCCGGCGTTAGGGTCGTTAGGGCCACTGCGGCGCCATGCCAGGGCCGCCAGGCCGGCGAGCATCAGTGCGTACGAGGCAGGCTCGGGCACCGGGGCGTAGTTGATGTTGTCGTACTGACCGATGTTGGAGATCGTCGCGGACCCTGGCCCAGGGGGCAAGGTGGCAGAGGTTTCGCTGCTGGCGAACAGCACGCTGTCGAAGTTGTCGAATCCGGGCGTCCAACCGGGATGCAGGAGGGTGCTGTCGACCAGCACGGTGCCGCTGGCGATGTCGGTGATCAGCGAATGGAAACTGCCGGTCTGGCGGTTCAACTCGAGTGCCACGTGGTACCAGACGCCGACTTGCGCCGCCGCGCCGAGATCGTAGTCGTCCAGGTTCGGGCCGACGGCCGCATCGCCGCTGTAGGCTAGGCGCCAGCCGTGCGTGGTGCTGCTGGCATAGATCGCAATGAAGGGCGCGTCGGCGACGTTGGCGGTCCACAGGCCGACATTGACGCTCGTGTCTTGCCACGTCAGCACGCTGGCCGGGTTCGAGTTTGAATAGCGCAGCGTTCGCACATCGGCCGCTACCGACAGGAGCATTCCGGTGGCCTGCGCCGCGTACACACCACTGCCGGCACCGGCCGGTACGTCCGCGCTTTGCAGGGCCTGGGTCGGGTGGCCGAAGGCATCGGTCGTCTGCACCACCGTCATCGACGGCACCACGGGCGGCACGTAGTTCGGTGCCGGCGGGAAGAAGTTCGCGAACTCCTTCCAGGCCGGCGCCGGGAAGCTGCCGACGGCATAACTCTCGAAGTCATCGGTAACCGGCGCGGCGCGGGCCGGGGCGACGACAACGGCGCACAGGCTGGCGCAGGCGATCGCCAGGGCCGTGATCGGCCGCGTCGATGAGGGGGAAGATGCGCGGGATGGGTTCATGGTGGATGACCTCACAGGTTCAACGCGGTCGCGTTGTCAATTTTGAAGTTGGTGCCGCTGGCCGGGCCCGTCTTTGGCACGGGTGTGTACAGCGGTGCAGTTGAGTAGCGGCCGTTCGCATCGGCGCCTTGCTGATTCGCGATCCAGGTGTTGCCCACCGCATCGACGAACTGGCCGGTGGCCGCCGCGCTGCGCACGCCGGCCAGGCCGTTGCCGGTGAAGGTGTTGCCACCGGGCGCAGCGGCCGTGCCGAGGTCGGCCGTGAGGTTGCCGTCGATCTCGACGCCGTACTGCACGTTGCCGGTCACGCTGCTGCCGCGCAGCTTCAGTGACGACAGTTCGGCGAAGTAGAGGTAGATGCCGATGCCGCCGACGCCCCCCGTGAGCGTGCTGCCGCTGATGGTCGAGTTGCGCAGGTCGAAGCTGCTGCCGCTGCGGCCGGTCCAGTAGATGCCGTAGCCGTTGTTGGTCAGGCTCAGGCCATCGGCGGTGAGGGTGGTGCCGAGGCCTTGCGTGCTTTCGTTCTGGATCGCCGCGCCACCCGAGCGGGTGATCGTGCTCTGCGTCAGTTGCAGTGAATTCTTGACCGCCGGGTTGAAATTGTTGAGCACGCAGATACCGGCCCCGGCCGCGTTCGACAGCGTCGCGTGGTCCATCACCAGGCGGCCCGATTCACCGCCCACCAGCACGGCACTGCCGGTGCCGCAGGCCACGCCCGCCATGCCGACCGCATCGATGAGGCTGCCATTGCGCAGCACCACGGTGCCACCGCTGGCGACGAGCACGGCTTGCGGCCAGTTGCGCACGGTCACCGCGTCGAGCGTCAGCGTGGCCGTGCCGGTGGCCGTCAGCAGGCCGGCCTGCGGGTAGGCGTTGCCGCTGCCCTGGCCGTCGATCACGCCGTCCTGAATCAGCAACTCGGCCGCGCCGTTGACGCCGAGCCACGTCGTCACGCCGCTGCGCAAGCCGCTGGTGTACGCGCCGCCGGGCAGCGAACCCGGTGTCATCGTGGCCTTGACCTTGCCTCCCAGGCTCAGCCAGTTCGGGCAGTTGCTGAAGACGCCGATCAAGGTCAGGGTCGGGGCACCGACTGCGCTGGCGGCGTTGACTCCGCCGCAGTTGAAGGCCGCGCCGCGCCGGTCGATCACCAGGCCGTTCAGCGTGGCCGAGCCGACCACGTTGGTGGCCAGCGTGGCCAGGCTCGCGGCACCGGGGTGGATGGCCTGCACGGTGGCGCCGTCGGGGATGTTGATGCCGCCCGCGCCTTCGGTGACCGGGCTGTACACGCCGTCGGCCAGCAGGAAGGTGGAACCCGCCGGCGCGCCCGCCATCGCCTTGGTCAGCGACTGGCATGGCGCAGCCTGGGTGCAGGGGTTGGTGTCGAGGCCAAGTGCGGCGTCGATGTAGCGCGTGCTCAGCGCGGCCGCGGCCACGGTCACGGCGGTGGTTCGGGTGACGGCACCGATCGGGTTCGTTGCGGTCAGCGTGAACGTGGTGTTGGCCACCACGTTGACGACCTTGCTCGTGCCGGTGACCGGGCCCACGCCGCTGTCGATGGCCAGCGTGGCCGCATCGGTGCTGGCCCAGGCCAGCGTCACCGCGCCGCCGCTGGCCGGCAGGGCGGCCGGTGTGGCGGTGAAGCTCGTGATGACGGGCGCGGGCAGGGCGGCCACGGTGACGGTGGTGCTGGCGCTGACCGAGCCGGCGGCATTGGTGGCGGTCAGCTTGAAGCTCGTATTTGCCGTGACGTTGACGGTTTTGCCGGTGCTGCCGCTGACATCACCGACACCGTTGTCGATGACCAGCGTGGTCGCGCCGGTGGTCACCCACGCCAGGGTCACCGTGCCGCCGGCGGCGGGCAGCGCGGCGGGCGTGGCGGTGACGCTGCTGATCGTCGGCGCGGCCGGGGGTGCGGGTGCGGGCTGTTGCACCGCGTTCTCGTCCAGCCCGCCGCAGGCGGCGAGCGCGGTGCTGACGAAGGCGGCCGCCACCCAGCGTCGAATGCGGTTGAGAAAAAGCGTGTCCATCGTGGTGCTCCCGGTTCCGTCATGACGCTGCGATTCGCAGCCCCTGATGACAAAGACGGGATCGATGCGGGAAAGGGATCACGCCGCATCTCGACGCTTGCGCGAGCGAGCGCTCGACGCATCTCCAAGCCAGCGCGAGCAAGCCCTCGCCGCAGGTCAAGGCCCGCAGCGGTGCAGCGTTTCGCCGGCATGCAGCTTGGCGAGGTTCTGGCGTGTCTTCACCACCATCCGCTCGACCCACTTGTCATCGGCATGGTCGCGCGCCATCGCTTGCTCGACGGCTGCGAACGCGCGCTGCGACTCGTCGGCACGCCCGACCAGCCAGAACGCCTCGGCCAGTTCGAGCTGCGCGAGCAGGGTGTTCTGGTTCTTCTCGCCGACATGGCGCCGATAGCCTTCGTGGGCTTGCTGCAGCAGGGCCACGGCATCGGCCGCGCGCTCGCGCGTCAACAGCAACTGGCCGCGCAGCAGGCGCGCGGTATCGACGAACAGGTTGTCGCTGCCGTAGCGTGCAACCGTCAGGCGGTACAGCTCGTCGGCGCTGGCGAGCGCCTCGCCGGTCTGGCCGTAGCGGCAGGCCTCGGCCGGCAGCGAGACCAGCGTGGCCAGCAGTTCGCCGTCGTCGGGATAGCGCGTGCGCAGCAGTTCGGCCGCCTGGCGCAGCGGGTGCGCGGGCCAGGGCGGCCGGGCGCCGCGGGTCAGCACCAGCAAGCCCTGCCAACGCAGCAGCCGGGCGCGTTCGATCGACGTGCCGTCGCCTGCCCGGTCGAGCAGGACCTGGGCGTGGGCCAGCAAGGGCGTGGCCTCGGGCGCTTCGCCGGCGGTGAGCAGCACGCTGGCGAGCATCACTTCGGCCGGTGCACTGCGCGCATCCTGTGGCCCGAAGGCGGCCCGCGCGGCGCTCAGGCGCCGGCGCGCCAGGCCGATCGCCTGCTTCGGATCGAAGGCATCGGAGTAGAGCTCGGCCAGGATCTGGAACACCTCGTCGCGAATCTCCGGCTGCGAAGCGAACGCGCGGTCGATGCGGTCGGCGCCGGCCACCAGCATGTCGTTCACGGTTGCCTCGCGCACCTGCAGGCCACCGCTCTGAACGGTGGTGCGCGCCTGCTCGAACAGATCGACCAGGAAGCGCTTCACGGCCACCGCGCGCTGCGCCTCGCGCTCGGCCTCACGCTGCTTCGCGAGCGTGCCGGCCACGCCGCCGGCCACCGCGAGCGCGATCAACGCCGCAGCGCCCGCGCCGAACCAATGCCGGCGCAGGAACTTGCCGGCGTGGTAGGCCGCGCTGTCGGGCCGCGCGCTGATCGGCCGCTGGTCCAGCGTGCGCTGCAGGTCGTCGGCGAAGTCGGGAACCGAGCGGTAGCGCTCGGTGGCATCGGCCTTGATCGCCTTGCCGACCACCACCGCCACGTCGCCGTGCAAGGCCTTGCGCAGCGCCGCCACGCTGCTGCTGCGCGCGGCCGCGATGTGCTGGGCTGCGGCAGCGTCGGCCGGCAGTGCCCACAGCGGGCGGGGCGCATCGGTCAGGCCGCTCAGGCCGTTCAGGCGCGCGTTGCGCAGCGGGGTCGGGGAGGCGTCTTCGCCGAACGGGCGCGAGCCGCCGAGCAGGCCGTAGAGCACCATGCCCAGGCCGTACACATCGGTGGCGGTGGTGACGGTGCCGCCGCTCAGTTGTTCGGGCGATGCGTATTGCGGCGTCAGCGCGGCGCCGGCCGAGGTCGTCAGTTCCGAGGCTTCGCCGCTGCGGCCGCCGCTGCCATCGCTGCCGGCCTCGTCGGCCAGCAGCTTGGCGACGCCGAAGTCGAGCAGCTTCACCTGGCCACTGGCGGTGACGAAGATGTTCGACGGCTTCAGGTCGCGGTGCACCACCAGGTTCTCATGCGCGTGCGCGACCGCCTCGCAGACCGCGATGAACAGGCTAACGCGCTGACTCAGCGGCAGTTGGTGCGCATCGGCATAGCGGTCGATGCGCTCGCCATCGACGTATTCAAGCACCAGGTAGCGCTCGCCCGATTCGGTCACGCCGGCGTCGAGCAGGCGGGCGATGTTCGGGTGGTTGAGCCGGCCCAGTAACTGGCCTTCGCGGGCGAAGCGGGCATTCGCGCCGGCGTCGGTGGCGGCCAGGCGCATCAGCTTGATCGCGGCCAGGCCTTCGTACAGGCCGTCGGTGCGCCGCGCCAGCCAGACCTGGCCCATGCCGCCGGTGCCGATCAGCCGCTCGATCTGCCACGGCCCGAGGCGCTGACCGGCGAGCGTCGGCTCGGGCGGGTCGTCACGCACCGATCCGGCGGGGGCCGGCTGCGCGTGCAGGAACGACGCCGCCTCGGCCTCGCGGTCGGCGGCGATGAGGATGGTGACGCGTGCGTGAACGTTAGGGTCGTGGACAGCCAGCACCGCCAGCCAGTTTGCCTGTTCGGCCTCGGGCACCGCCAGCCAGGCATCGAACGCTTGCAGCGCGGCGCGGCGCTGACCGGCGGGGTCGATGGGGTCGGCGGGGTCGATGGGGTCGAAGCTGGCCATCGCGCGCTACCGCAGCTGCTCGAACAGGAAGGCGCGCGCCTTGCGCCAGTCGCGCTTCACGGTGGGCACCGAGACGGCGAGTTCGGTGGCGATGTCTTCCTCGGTCATGCCGGCGAAGTAGCGCATCTCGACGACCTGGAAGCAGCGGTCATCGACGTTGCGAAGTTCCAGCAGCGCGTCGTTCAGGCGCGTGAAGTCTTCGCTGGCGATGGCGCTCTGGAGCACGCCGGTGGTCAGCGTCAGCGGCGCGTCGCCGCCGCCGCGCTTCTCGGTGCCACGGGCGCGTACATGGTCGATCAGCACACTGCGCATCACGCTCGACGCGTAGGCGAAGAAGGCGCGCCGGTCGCGCAGCGGCGTGGCGTCGCGCTTCAACATTCGCAGGTAGGCCTCGTGGACGATGACCGAGGGGTTCAGCGACACCGCGCCCGAGCCGGCGAGGTGCGAGCGCGCGAGCCGCAGCAGCTCGCCGTACAGCAGCGCATAGACGCGTTCACGCGCTGCGGCATCGCCGGCCACGGCCTGGTTCAGCACGCCGGTGATGTCGTCTGCGGGGGCCGGCCCCGCGCTGTCGTCGCGCCGGGCCATCGGTCAAGCCTTGCGGGCCCGGGCGCTGGCCGATGCACTTGCCAACGCGCTTGCCGACGCACTTGCCGACGCACTTGCCATTGCACTTGCCGATGCCCCCGCGTGCGCCACCGTCACCGCCGTCATGTTGACCACCCGCCGCACCGTCGCCGAGGGCGTGAGGATGTGCGCCGGCGCGTTCACGCCGAGCAGGATCGGCCCGACCGTCACGCCCTGGCCGCCGGTGACCTTGAGCACGTTGAACAGGATGTTGGCGGCATCGAGGTTCGGCAGCACCAGCAGATTCGCGCTGCCGACGAGCGTCGAGTCGGGCATCGCGACCTGGCGCAGCGCTTCGTCAAAGGCCTCGTCGCCCTGCATCTCGCCGTCGGCCGGCACGTCGGGCATGCGCTGCGCGAACAGGTCGCGCGCGGCGCGCATTTTGCGCGCCGAAGGCCGCTTGCTGCTGCCGTAGCTGGAGTGCGACAGGAACGCCACCCGCGGCGGCAGGCCGAAGTAGCGGATCGCCTCGACCGCCATCACCGCGATGTCGGCGAGCTGCTCGGCGCTCGGGCTGTCGTTCACGTACGCATCGGTGACGAAGATCGTGTGCTTGGGCAGCATCAGCGCGTTCAGGGTCGCGTAGACCTGCGCGCCGCGGCGCAGGCCGATCACCTCGCGCACATGCTCGAGGTGGCTCTCGAAGCGGCCCACCAGGCCGCACAGCATGCCGTCGGCATCGCCCAGGTGCAGCATCAGCGCGGCGATGGTGGTGTTGGAGCGCCGCACTGTCGACTTGGCCATCTCGGGCGTCACGCCGTCGCGCGCGTTGAGCTGGTGATAGGCCTCCCAGTACTGGCGAAAGCGGGTGTCGTCTTCCGGGTTCACGACCTCGAAGTCGCGCTCGGCCTGGAGCCGCAGGCCGGCCCGTTCGATGCGTGCCGCGATCACCGCCGGGCGGCCGATCAAAATCGGCCGCACCAGCTTTTCATCGAGCGCGATCTGCACCGCGCGCAGCACGCGTTCGTCTTCGCCCTCTGCATACGCCACCCGCTTCGGCGTGGCGCGCGCAGCCTCGAACACCGGGCGCATGAACATGCCGGTGTGGGTGACGAAGCGGGTCAGCGACTGGCGGTAGGCGGCCATGTCCTGGATCGGCCGGGTCGCCACGCCGGAGGCTGCGGCGGCTGCCGCCACGGCCGGCGCGATGCGCAGGATCAGGCGCGAATCGAACGGCGTGGGGATCAGGTAGTCGGGCCCGAAGCGCAGCTCGCGCCCGGCGTAGGCGGCGGCCACTTCGGCGCTGATCTCGGCCTTCGCGAGATCGGCGATCTCGCGCACGCAGGCGATCTTCATCGCCTCGGTGATGGCCGTGGCGCCGCTGTCGAGGGCGCCGCGAAAGATGTACGGGAAGCACAGCACGTTGTTGACCTGGTTCGGGTAGTCGGACCGGCCGGTCGCAATGATGCAATCGGGCCGCACCGCCTTCGCCAGCTCGGGGCGGATCTCGGGTTCGGGGTTGGCCAGCGCCAGGATGATCGGCCGGGCCGCCATCGAGACCACCATCTCGGCCGTGACGGCGCCGGCGGCCGAGCAACCCAGCAGCACATCGGCGCCTTGCATCACATCGGCCAGCGTGCGTGCCGAGGTCGTCTGCACGTACTTCCGTTTCGATTCGTCGAGCACGTCTTCGCGCCGGTCGTGAATCACGCCCTTCGAGTCGCAGACGAAAATGTTGGCGCGCTGCACGCCGAGCTCGACCATCAGGTTCAGGCAGGCGATGGCCGCCGCGCCCGCGCCCGACACGGCAATCTTCACCGTGTCGATCTGCTTGCCGACGAGTTCCAGGCCGTTCAGCAGCGCGGCGGTCGAGATGATCGCGGTGCCGTGCTGGTCGTCGTGGAAGACCGGGACCTTCATGCGCTCGCGCAGTTTCTTCTCGATGTAGAAACACTCGGGCGCCTTGATGTCTTCGAGGTTGATGCCGCCCAGCGTGGGCTCGAGCGCGGCAATGATGTCGACCAGCTTGTCGGGGTCGGTTTCGGCGAGTTCGATGTCGAACACATCGATGCCGGCGAACTTCTGGAACAGGCAGCCCTTGCCCTCCATCACCGGCTTGCCGGCGAGCGGGCCGATGTTGCCCAGGCCGAGCACGGCCGTGCCGTTCGTGACCACGCCGACGAGGTTGGCGCGCGAGGTGTACTCGGCCGCCAGGGAAGGGTCGGCCTCGATCGCCAGGCAGGCATAGGCGACGCCGGGCGAGTAGGCCAGCGACAGGTCGCGCTGGTTGCTCAGCGGCTTGGTCGGCAGCACCGAGATCTTGCCGCGCGTGGGCGTGCGGTGGTATTCGAGCGCGGCTTCGCGCAGGGCCGCTTCGGCGGCCGACAGTTCGGTGGTGTTGTTCTTCATCGGCGGCCTTCGGAGTTCGCATCGACACCGGTTGTCGAGCGGAACTCATCGTGCGGCAACCCGCAGCGAAGGGCAAGCGTGCTTACCACCGTGGGTGCGGCGCTGCGCATTCGCGCGCCGCGCGTTCGGGCGGGGCTGCGCGTTCGGGCGGGGCCGCGCCGGCTACCAGGGGGTGTCGATGTCGATCACGAACTTGGCAAGGTCGCCGACCTTGTCGGCCACCGTGCTGGTCACGTCACCCACAACATCGCCGACCACCCGCACGTCGCGGCCGCCCTTGATGCCGGCCCAGTCCATCGCGTCACCGACCCACTTCGTCGCGTCGTCGATGCCTTCGTTGGTCAGCTCGCCCGTCACGTCGAACGCCACGTCCGCCGCCGTGCCCGGGTGCAGCACCACGTTGCCCAGCGATTCCAGCCACGCCGACGTCTGCTGCTGGTTGAACAGCCCCGTCCCCGTGCCGGCGTAGTCGCGGTTGCCGTTGAACTGCTCGTAGATTTCGCGGTGCGCGTTCTCCCAGGCCTGGTGCTGGCCAGCCGACACCGAGGCCAGCTTCTGCATGTCGCCCACCAGCTCGGTGCTGCCCTGGAAGCGCGCGTCCTGCGTCAGGGTCGTGCCGCCGTTGCAGTCGCTGCTGAAGCTGAAGGTCTGTTCGCCGCGCAGCACATGGCCGTCCAGGGTGTGGATGGTGACGGTGCGGGCAGTGGAGTCGAGCCGGATTTCGACCGGCAGCCAGGTCGGCACCGGGCCGCCGATTTCGAGCATGTAGCGCCCGCCGTCTTCGAGCCGCTGGCTCGGCGGGCGAATCTCCATGCCGCCGGCACCGAAGACCTCGCCCGGGCTGTTCACGAAGTGGTCGTAGACCTCCTGCGGGCTGGCGTTCGGAATCTGGCTCTGGTAGACGGCGTGGGTCACATCGACGCCGTCGGTGCCGATCGGCGGGTTCAGGTTGAGCTGGTTCAGCGTGCCGCGTACATCGACATCGCTGGGCACGCGCGGGACGAAGCCGCCCGGCAAGTGGCCGGTGACGTAGCTCAGCGCCGCTTGCGGCGCGAGCAACAACATCGCATGACGCTGCTGCTCCTGCTGGTCGTGCGTGCCACCGACTGCCACCTGCGGGTCCGGGCCATCGATGCCGAGCTTGAAGTCGTTCGGGCCGGGCGCCACCTTGCCGGGTTTGAAACCCGGCGCTTGCGGATCGGCCGGCGGCTTGTAGCAGGCCGACGCGCTGGCCTGGAGACTTGGGGCGGGGCGGATGATTTCGATCGGTGGCATGGCGCGCTCCTGTCCTCGGGTGAGCGGGCCCGACGACGAACCGTCGGGCCGCTGCTGCAGCAAGTGTCTTGAGCTCACGCTGCGCCGCCTAGCTGGGGTGTACCGCCAATACGTTTCACAACGTTGCGGCGGCCGCAGCGGCTGGCAGCGCCCGTCACGCAGGTGCGTGGCGCGGCTTCCCATGCGGGCCGACGAAGTGATACAACGCCGCATCCATCACGTCACTTCATCGGGAGGCCTGTTCATGAGACTCACGCATTTCACCGCCGCCGTGCTGTTGGGGTTTGCGATCGCCGCGCCGGCGGTGGCCGACGAGACCTGCAACTCGCCCTACATGGCGAACCTGATCAAGGGCCAGGAAGACTTCCTGCATGTCTGGACGCTCGGCATCAAAGGGCTCGGCGATGGCAACGACAAGCTGGTGACGGTCGACGCGAACCCGAAGTCGAAGCGCTACGGCAAGGTCATTCACACGCTCTCGCTGCCCGGCCGCGGCGAGGCGCATCACATGGGCTTCACTGACGACCGGCGCTACCTGTGGGCCGGCAGGCTCGACGACAACAAGATCTTCGTCTTCGATCTGGTGCAGCCGCAGCGGCCGAAGCTGGTGCGCACCATCGCCAACCTGGCGCCCGATAGCGGCTTCGCCGGCCCGCACACCTTCTACGCCATGCCGGGGCGCATGCTGGTGCAGGCGCTGTCGAACGACAAGGACCACGGCGGCGTGACCGGCATGGTGATGTTCAACAACGCCGGCAAGATCATCGACAAATACCCGATGCCGACCACCGCGCTTGCGGGCGGCGTCAAAGGCGACGGCTACGGCTACGACATCGCCATCAACCCGGCGAAGAACATGCTGCTCACGTCCAGCTTCACCGGCTGGAACAACTACATGATGGACCTGGGCAAGCTGATCGGCGACGCCGAGGCCATGAAGCGCTTCGGCGCCACCATGGTCGCCTGGGATTTGAAGGCGATGCAGCCGCAGAAGGTCTTCAGCGTGCCGGGTGCGCCGCTGGAGATCCGCTGGTCGCTCAAAGAGGGTGACAACTGGGCCATCACGGCCACCGCGCTGACCTCGAAGCTGTGGCTCGTCAAGCAGGACGCGGCCGGCGAGTGGCAGGCCAAGGAGGTGGCCACGATCGGCGACCCGGCGAAGATTCCGCTGCCGGTGGACATCAGCATTTCGGCCGATGGCAAGGGCCTGTGGGTAAACACCTTCATGGACGGCATGACGCGCTACTTCGACCTGAGCAACCCCGAAGCGCCCACCCAGACCTATGCGAAGCAGACCGGCAAGCAGGCCAACATGGTCTCGCAGAGCTGGGACGGCAAGCGCGTGTACATCACCTCGTCGCTGCTCGCCAACTGGGACAAGAAGGGCGCCGACAACGAGCAGGTGCTGCGCGCCTTCGACTGGGACGGCAAGGCGCTGACGCAGCGCTTCGAGGTCGACTTCAACCAGCTCAAGCTCGGCCGCGCCCATCACATGAAGTTCAGCGCCCGGCCGGCCGGCCGGGACATCGCGGCGAGTGCAGCCGCAGCGCGGGTGGCGCAGCGGTGAGGGCAGCTTGAAGGCAGCGTGATCGCAGAGCCATCGCAGCGTGATCGCAACTTGAGCGCAACTTGAGCGCAACTTGAGCGCAGCATGATCGACATCACCCCGGCCCGTTTCTGGCGGCTGCGGGCACCGCTGGCGCTGGCCTTCGGTGCGGCGCTGGGCCCTGCCGGCGGTGCGGCGCGGGCCGCCACCGATGCCGCCAATGCGGCCCGCACCGCCATCGACCCCACGCGCCTGCCGGCCCCCGGCAGCTACCGCCTGACGCGCATCATGGCGGCGCCCGACGGCGAGGTGTTGCTGCCCACCGGCCAGCCGGCGCGGCTGCACGGGGTGCTGCGCGGCAGCCTGTCCGTGGTGTCGTTCATCTACAGCTATTGCCGCGACCCCGAGGGCTGCCCGCGCGCCTGGGCGGTGCTTGAAGCCGTGCGCAGCGCGCTGCTGCGCGACCCGGCGCTGGCGGCCCGCGCCCAACTCGTCAGCCTGAGCTTCGACCCGAGCCACGACACGCCGGAGCAGATGCGCCTGATCGGCGCCGACCGGATGCGCGATGCGCGGCTGCGCTGGCGCTTCCTCACCACCGCGTCGGTGCCGGCCTTGCTGCCGCTGTTGCGCGGCTTCGGCCAGGACGTGTCGATCGAACTCGACGCCACCGGCCGCCCGGTGCGCACGCTGAACCATCTGTTGAAGGTGTTTCTGGTCGACGAGGTGCTGCAGGTGCGCGAGATCTACAGCGTCGCCACGCTCGATGCGCAAGCCGTCGTCAACGACCTGCGGACCTTGCAGATGGCGCAGGGCGCAGCACGCTTGTGAGCCGGCAGCCGCGACTGCGGTTTGTGGTGGCGCTCGCTGCCGCTGCCGCGTGCTGCATCGCCGGGCGGGTCGGGGCGGCTCCGGTGGCGCCCGGCCCGTTGACGCCCCCAGCGGCGGCGAATCCGGCGCTCGGCCTGCCCGCGCTGCATGCCCCGCCGCCAGCGCTGGCAGCACTCGGCCGCAAGCTGTTCTTCGACCGCCGCCTGTCGGCCAACGGCAGCTTGTCGTGCGCGATGTGCCATGTGCCGGCGCAAGGCTTCACCGTCAACGAGCTGCGCACCTCGGTCGGCATGAACGGCGTCAGCCTGCGGCGCAATGCGCCGACCTTGCTCAACGTGGCGCACGTGCGGCGCCTGTTCGTCGATGGCCGTGCCGTCAGTCTGGAGGCGCAGGCCTTGCAGCCGCTGCTGCACCCCGACGAGATGGCGAACCCGAGCCTCGCCGCAGTGCTGGCACGCATCGACTCGTTCGCCGACTACCGCGCGCCGTGGCGCGCCGCCTTCAAGCGGCCGCGCGCCACGGCGGCCGGCGTCGCGTCGGCGTTGGCCGCTTACGAGCGCAGCCTGATCGCCGCCGACTCGAACTTCGACCGCTGGTACTTCGGCCACCAGCCCGACGCACTCGACGCGACCGAGCAGCGCGGCTTCGCGCTGTTTCGCCAGCACGGCTGCGTGCAGTGCCACCGCGTCGACGCCGACCATGCACTTTTCACCGACGCAGCGTTTCACAACGTCGGCGTGCAGGCGCACACCGATGCGCAGCGCCGGCAGAGCGTCGCGGTGCAACTGGCGCCGGGCACGACCACCTTGGTCACGCGCGCGGCAATGCGCCGCATCGGCGTCGAAGACCAGCCCGACCTCGGCCGCTACGAGGTCACCCGGCACCCCGCCGACCGGCGCGCCTTTCGCACCCCGAGCCTGCGCAATGTGGCGCTGACCGGCCCGTACATGCATGACGGCTCATTTTCGACGTTAGCCTCAGTGGTCGACTACTACGCCGCTGGCGGCACCTCTTCAGACCCGGCGCAGGACGCGCGCATCCGGCCACTCGAACTCGACGCCGCAGACCGGGCCGCGCTGGTCGCCTTCCTCGGGTCGCTGACGTCGCCGGTGGCGGCCGCTCAACCGCCCAGGTAAGCTGCCAGCACTTTCGGGTCGCCGAGCAGGCGTTCGCCGCTGTCGCTGAGCACAATGCGGCCGTTCTCGATCACATAGCCATGGTCGGCGATCTTCAGCGCCTGGCGCACGTTCTGTTCGACCAGGAAGATCGTCAGCCCCTCGGCGTTGATCTCGCGCAGGGTGCGGAAGATGCCTTGCACGATGATCGGCGCCAGGCCCATCGACGGCTCGTCGAGCAGCAGCAGGCGCGGGCGGGCCAGCAGCGCGCGGCCGATGGCCAGCATCTGCTGCTCGCCGCCCGACAGGTTGCCGGCCAGGCCGTCGATGCGTTCGTGCAGGCGCGGGAACAGGGCGAGCACCCGCTCCAGATCGCTGGCGATGGCGCTGCGGCCGTCCCGGCTGCGGGGTCGGCGATAGGCGCCGAGTTCGAGGTTCTCGCGCACCGTCAGCGTGGTCAGGATGGCGCGGCCCTCTGCGACCTGCACCAGGCCGCGTTCGACGATCTGGTGCGTCTTCAGGCGCGTCAGTTCCTCGCCTTCGAAGCGCACCGACCCTGCCTTCGCCTTCACCAGCCCGGACAGTGCCAGCAGGGTTGTCGACTTGCCCGCGCCATTGGCGCCGACGAGGGTGCGGATCTCGCCGCCATGGACCTCGAAGCTGATGCCCTGCACGGCCTCGATGTGGCCGTAGGCAACCTGCAGGTCGGTGACTGCCAGCAGCGCTTCGCTCATGCTGCGGTCCCGGCCGCGCCGGCTGCGGCGGCGCCGTTGTCGGCGTCGTCGTCGTCGCCGTCGTCATCGCGCCCCAGATACGCCTCGATCACATCGGCGTTGTTGCGGATCTCGTCCGGCGCGCCCTGCGCAATGATGCGGCCGAAGTTCAGCACCGCGATGCGCTCGCACAAGCCCATCACGAAGCGCATGTCGTGCTCGATCATGAAGATCGTGAAGCCGCGCTGCGCGATCTGCGTGATGACGCGCATCAGCTCCACCTTCTCGCCGGTGTTCATGCCGGCCACCGGTTCGTCGAGCAGCAGCAGCTTCGGCCGCGTGGCCAGCGCCCGCGCCAGTTCGAGCTTGCGCTGGTCGCCGTACGACAGGTTGTCAGCCAGCTCGTGTGCCTGCTCATTCAGCCCGACCCAGCCGAGCAGTTCGTGCGCCTTCGCGCGCGCATCGCGCTCCTGGGTTTGAAAGCCAGGCAGTGCGAACAGCCAGCCCGCCGCGCTGTAGCTCAGGTGCGCGTGCATGCCGACGACGACGTTGTCGAGCAGGCTCATCTCCTTGAAGATGCGGATGTTCTGGAACGTGCGGCCCAGGCCGAGCCGCGTGATGCGGTGTGGCGCCATGCCGAGCAGGCTCTTGCCCGTGAGAGTGATCTCGCCGCCGGTCGGCGCCAGCAGGCCGGTGATGAGGTTGAATACGGTCGTCTTGCCCGCGCCATTCGGGCCGATCAGGCCGAACACGCTGCCGGCCGGCACCTCGAAGCTCACGTCCTGCAGAACGGCCAGGCC
>JANXZA010000071.1 GCA_025355745.1 Rhizobacter sp.
GCCAATTTGTTTGAACTGGGCGCGGCCGACCTCGTGGCACACGGCCAGGCCGACAAGTGGCTGGTCGATCCGCCGCGCGAAGGCGCGTTCGCGCTGATGAAGGCGCTGCTGGACGTGACCATCGATCCCTCGCTGGCACCGGGCTTCACGCCCCCGGCGCGCATCGTTTACGTGAGCTGCAACCCCGCGACCCTGGCCCGCGACGCCGGCCTGCTGGTCAACGAGGCCGGCTACCGCTGTACGGCGGCCGGTGCGGTCAACATGTTCCCGCACACCGCCCATGTCGAAAGCCTTGCGGTCTTTGACCGCGAGGCGTCGGCGTAAGGTAGCGTCGCGAAGCGACGCGGGCCGGAGCCAAAGCATGGCCGTCTTCGAACGACGCTGAGTCCAAAAGGATCAAGGCCCCGAATGGGGCCTTGAAAATCCAGCGAAGCGCTGAGAACTGAAGCGCTGAGAATCCGAAGCGTTGACGCTTCGGAGCGCCCGGTTAATCGCTGCTGCTGGTCAACCCAAGAATCGACAACAGCGACTGGAACACGTTGTACAGGCTCAGGTACACGCCCAAGGTGGCAGTGATGTAGTTGGTTTCTTCACCGTCGCGGACGCGCTTCAGGTCGTACAGAATAAACGCCGAGAAGATGCCGATCGCGATCACCGAGATCGTGATCATCAGCGCGCTCGACTGGATGAAGATGTTCGCCAGGCCGGCCACGATCAGCATGATCATGCCGATGAACAGGAACTTGCCCATCGACGACAGGTCGCGCTTGATGATGGTAGACAGCGACGCCATGCCGAGGAAGATCACGCCGGTGCCGGTGAAGGCCGTCATGATCAACCCGGCGCCGTTGTTCATGCCCAGCACCGTGCCGATCAGGCGCGACAGCATCAGCCCCATGAAGAACGTGAAGCCCAGCAGCACCGGCACGCCGGCCGCCGAGTTTTTCGTCTTCTCGATCGCGTACATGAAACCGAACGCGCCACCCAGGAACACGATGGCGCTCATGCCGGCGCCCATCGAGCGGGTGATGCCGGTGGCAACCCCGAGCCAGGCGCCGAGCACCGTGGGCACCATCGACAGCGCGAGCAGCCAGTAGGTGTTGCGCAGCACGCGGTTGCGTTGTTCGAGCGAAGTGACTTCACCCGCGTAGCCGGTGTAGGCAGATTGCAGCGGTTGGTTCATGGAGCCTCCTGTTTGAAAACGATGGGGTTCAGACCCGACGTGCGAATTCTAGTTCCCCGAGTGCCGCGAGGCCGAAGCCCCCACGGCTTGTGGCGCTATCGCACTAACCCGGTGCGGCCGACGAGGGCGATCAGCGCCGGGTCAGCGGGATTGCGTACATTCCAGCTCCGATTCCATCACCACCGAGCCCGCCCGATGAACAGCCGCCCCTATCTTTCCCTCGCCGATGTGAAGCGCATGGCCATGGCCGCCGAGGCCGAGGCACATGCCCACGGCTGGATCGTCACGATCGCGGTCGTCGATGACGGCGGCCACCTGCTGTGGCTGCAACGGCTCGACGGCGCTGCGCCGATCTCGGCCCACATCGCCCCCGCGAAGGCGCGCACTGCGGCGCTTGGCCGGCGCGAGAGCCGCGTCTATGAAGAAATCATCAACCAGGGCCGCACCTCATTCCTGAGCGTGCCCGAGCTCGAAGGCCTGCTTGAAGGCGGCGTGCCGATCTTGGTCGATGGGCATTGCCTGGGCGCCATCGGCGTCAGCGGCGTGAAGTCGAGCGAAGACGCGCAAATCGCGAAAGCGGGCATCGCGGCGCTCGCGCCATGAGACGCGGCGGCTCGGCTTCGGCAGTGCCGCATATCGCCGGGCGCGGGCGAGGCTTCGTCTACAATCCACAGGTTTATCCCTAACCCACCGCCCGGCAAGACCGAGGCTGTTTCGATCCAGGAAACGGCCGGTTCCGCGACGAAAACTCCCCCGGTTTTTTCGACTGTTCCGCACCTGACGAGCCTGCGCTCGAAGGGCAGAGCTGGGCGCGCACAACACGGAGAATCCGGTGCCCGCGCAACTGCTGTTCCCTCAAGCCCAGGCGGTCCTGGCACTCGCAGATGGCACGGTGTTCAGGGGCACATCGATCGGCGCATCCGGTCACACCGTTGGCGAGGTGGTGTTCAACACGGCGATGACGGGTTACCAGGAAATCCTGACCGACCCGAGCTACTGCCGGCAGATCGTCACGCTGACGTATCCGCACATCGGCAACTACGGCATCGCGACCGAAGACGTCGAATCGACGCAGATATTTGCGGCCGGTCTGGTCATCAAGGACCTGCCGTTGCTGGCCTCGAACTTCCGCAGCCAGATGACCTTGGCGCAGTACCTGGAACGCGCCGGCACCGTGGCCATCGCCAACATCGACACCCGCCGCCTGACGCGCGTCCTGCGCCTGCGCGGCGCGCAGAGTGGCTGCATCGTGACCCTGCCGCTCGGCCAGGCCGTTAGCCCGGCGGATGTCGAGGCGGCGATCAAGCACGCACGGTCGGCGCCGGGCATGAACGGGCTCGATCTGGCAAAGGTCGTCAGCGCCACCGAGCCGTATGAGTGGACCGAGACCGAGTGGTCGCTGGAGGGCGGCCATGGGCGGCTCATCGAACCAAAATTTCATGTCGTCGCGTTCGACTTCGGCATCAAGCGCAACATCCTGCGCATGCTGGCCAGCCGAGGGTGCCGCGTCACTGTGGTGCCGGCGCAGACCAGCGCGGCGCAGGCACTGGCGTTGCGGCCCGACGGCATCTTCCTGAGCAATGGTCCGGGCGACCCCGAACCTTGCGACTACGCGATCGAGGCGACGCGAACCCTGATCGACGCGGGCGTCCCGACCTTCGGCATCTGCCTGGGCCACCAGATCATGGCGCTGGCCTCGGGCGCCGCGACCTTCAAGATGAAGTTTGGCCACCACGGCGCGAACCACCCGGTCAAAGACCTCGACACCGGGCGCGTCAGCATCACCAGCCAGAACCACGGCTTTGCGGTCGACGAGACCAGCCTGCCGGCGAACCTGCGCCCCACCCATGTGTCACTGTTCGACGGCACCCTGCAGGGCCTGGCGCGCACCGACCGGCCGGCGTTCTGCTTTCAGGGCCACCCCGAGGCGTCGCCGGGGCCGCACGACATTTCATACCTGTTCGACCGCTTCACGGCGCTGATGTCCGACCAAAAGACAGAGACGAGCGCCGACAAGAAATTGAACCCGAGAGCGGAGACGAACAATGCCTAAGCGCAGCGACTTGCACACCATCCTCATCATCGGCGCCGGCCCGATCATCATCGGCCAGGCCTGCGAGTTCGACTACTCCGGCGCGCAGGCCTGCAAGGCGCTGCGCGAAGAGGGTTTCAAGGTGGTGCTCGTCAACAGCAACCCGGCCACGATCATGACCGACCCGGACATGGCCGACGTGACCTACATCGAGCCCATCACCTGGCAGGTGGTCGAGAAGATCATCGCCAAGGAGCGGGCGGCGTTCCCCGACGAGAAGATGGCCGTGCTGCCGACGATGGGTGGCCAGACCGCGCTGAACTGCGCGCTCGACCTGCACAAGCACGGCGTGCTGGCGAAGTACGGCGTCGAGATGATCGGCGCGAACGAGCGCGCCATCGAAAAGGCCGAGGACCGGCTGAAGTTCAAGGACGCGATGACGGGCATCGGCCTGCACTCGGCGCGCTCGGGTATCGCGCACACGATGGACGATGCGCTGGCGGTGCAAAAGCTCATCACGCATCTCATTGGTGGCACGGGGTTTCCAATGGTGATCCGCCCGAGCTTCACGCTCGGCGGCACCGGCGGCGGCATCGCCTACAACCCGGACGAATTCGAGGAGATCTGCAAGCGCGGCCTGGACCTGTCGCCGACCAAGGAGCTGCTGATCGAGGAGTCGCTCATCGGCTGGAAAGAGTATGAGATGGAGGTGGTGCGAGACCGCGCCGACAACTGCATCATCGTCTGCTCGATCGAGAACCTGGACCCGATGGGAATCCACACCGGCGACTCGATCACGGTGGCACCGGCTCAGACCCTGTCGGACAAGGAATACCAATTGCTGCGCAACGCGAGCATCGCGATCCTGCGCGAGATCGGCGTCGACACCGGCGGCTCGAACGTGCAGTTCGCGATCAACCCGAAAGACGGCCGCATGGTGGTCATCGAGATGAACCCGCGCGTCTCGCGCTCGTCGGCGCTGGCCTCGAAGGCGACGGGCTTTCCGATCGCCAAGGTCGCGGCCAAGCTGGCGGTTGGCTACACGCTGGACGAGTTGCGCAACGACATCACCGGCGGCGCCACGCCGGTCAGCTTCGAGCCCAGCATCGACTATGTGGTGACGAAGATCCCGCGCTTCGCGTTCGAGAAATTTCCGGCCGCCGACTCGCGCCTGACGACGCAGATGAAGTCGGTCGGCGAAGTGATGGCGATGGGCCGCACCTTTCAAGAGAGTTTTCAAAAGGCGCTGCGTGGCCTGGAGACCGGCATCGACGGCCTTTCTGAACGAAGCGTCGATCGCGAGGAAATCGTCCAGGAAATCGGCGAGGCCGGCCCCGAGCGCATCCTCTTCGTCGGCGATGCGTTTCGCATCGGCATGAGCCTGCAGGAGGTGTTCGAAGAGACCGCGATCGACCCGTGGTTCCTGGCGCAGATCGAGCAGTTGGTGCAGCACGAACAGGCCTTGACCGGCCGCACGCTGGCCGATCTGTCGAAGGACGAACTGCGCTTCCTGAAGCAGAAGGGCTTTGCCGATCGGCGCCTGGCCAAGCTGCTCGGCACGAACCAGCACGAGGTGCGCAAGGCACGCCATGCGCTCGGCATTCGCCCCGTCTACAAGCGAGTCGACACCTGCGCCGCCGAATTCGCCACGCAAACCGCCTACCTGTATTCGAGCTACGAGACCGAAGACGGCGAGTGCGAGGCCGAGCCGACCGACCGGAAGAAGATCATGGTGCTGGGCGGTGGCCCGAACCGCATCGGCCAGGGCATCGAATTCGACTACTGCTGCGTGCACGCCGCACTGGCGATGCGCGAAGACGGCTACGAGACCATCATGGTCAATTGCAACCCCGAGACGGTGTCGACCGACTACGACACCTCGGACCGCCTGTACTTCGAGCCGGTGACGCTGGAAGACGTGCTCGAGATCGTCGACAAGGAAAAACCGGTCGGCGTGATCGTCCAGTACGGCGGGCAGACGCCGCTGAAGCTGGCACTCGACCTGGAGCGCGCCGGTGTGCCCATCATCGGCACCTCGCCCGACAGCATCGACATGGCCGAAGACCGCGAGCGCTTCCAGAAGCTGCTCCACGCGATCGGCCTCAAGCAGCCGCCGAACCGCACCGCGCGCACCGAGGAGCAGGCGCTGGCGCTGGCGCACGAGATCGGCTACCCGCTGGTCGTGCGGCCGAGCTACGTGCTGGGCGGCCGGGCGATGGAGATCGTGCACGGTGACAAGGACCTGGAGCGCTACATGCGCGAGGCGGTGCGCGTCAGCGAGAAGTCGCCGGTGCTGCTGGACCGCTTTCTCGACGATGCGATCGAGGTCGATGTCGACTGCATCAGCGACGGCACCGAGGTGATGATCGGCGGCATCATGGAACACGTCGAGCAGGCCGGCATCCACTCGGGCGACTCGGCGTGTTCGCTGCCGCCATACTCGCTGCCGAAGGCCTTGCAGGACGAGATGCGGCGCCAGACGGTGGCGATGGCGAAGGCGTTGAAGGTGGTCGGGTTGATGAACGTGCAGTTCGCGATCCAGGGCCTGAATGGCGGTGGCGGTGGCGGTGGCGGTGGCGGTGAAGGCGCCGACGCTGCCGTCGTCTACGTGCTCGAGGTGAACCCGCGCGCATCGCGCACCGTGCCGTTCGTGTCCAAGGCGACCGGTCAGCCGCTGGCGAAGATCGCCGCGCGCTGCATGGTCGGGCAGACGCTGAGTGGTCAAAAAGACGCGAAGGGCCGGCCGCCGCGCGAGGTCATCCCGCCGTACTTCTCGGTCAAGGAAGCGGTGTTTCCGTTCAACAAGTTTCCGGGTGTCGACCCGATCCTCGGCCCCGAGATGCGCTCGACTGGCGAAGTCATGGGCGCGGGCCGAAGCTTCGGCGAGGCAATGCTGAAGAGCCAGCTCGGCGCGGGCTCGCGCCTGCCGACCTCGGGCACCGTCTGCATCACCGTGAAGAACGGCGACAAGGCCCGCGCGGTGGTCGTGGCGCGCGACCTGCATGCGCTCGGCTTTTCAATCGTCGCGACGAAGGGAACGGCCGCTGCGATTGCCGAGGGCGGCGTGCCGGTGAAGGCGGTCAACAAGGTCAAGGACGGCCGGCCGCACATCGTCGACATGGTCAAGGCCGGCGAGATTCAGCTCGTCTTCACCACCGTGGACGAGACTCGCACCGCGATCGCCGATTCTCGCCACATCCGCCAGGCGGCACTGGCCAATCGCATCGCTTACTACACCAGCATGGCCGGCTGTGAGGCGGCGGTGGAAGGCATGAAGCACCACGACGATCTGGTGGTGGTGTCGCTGCAAGAGTTGCACCGGCAACTGCACTAGACTTTGGTCATTCGTTGCGCCGCCGGCTTGCCGGCGGCGTCGTCATTTCTGCCGGCTTGCCGGCAAAGTCGTCATTTCTGCCGACTTGTCCGGCGGCGTCGTCATTTCTGCCTGCTTGTCCGGCAAAGTCGTCATTTCTGCTCCGAGGTTTGCTCCGATCATGGTCACTGTTCCCCTCACCGTTCGCGGTGCCGAAAAGCTCAAGGAAGAACTTGCGCGCCTGAAGGGCGTCGAGCGCCACGCGGTCATTCAGGCGATCTCGGAGGCGCGCGCGCAGGGCGATCTGTCCGAGAACGCCGAGTACGAAGCGGCCAAGGACAAGCAGGGCTTCATCGAAGGCCGCATCCTCGAAATCGAAAGCAAGCTGGCGGCCGCGCAGATCATTGACCCGGCGACCTTGAACGCAGAAGGTCGCATCGTGTTCGGCTCCACCGTCGACCTGGAAGACGAAGACAGCGGCGCGAAGGTCACCTACCAGATCGTCGGCGACGACGAGGCCGACCTGAAGCTGCGGCTGATCTCGATCAGTTCGCCGATCGCCCGCGCGCTGATCGGCAAGGAAGCCGGCGATGTGGCCGAAGTGCAGGCGCCAGGCGGCATCCGGCACTACGAGGTGATGGCCGTTCGCTACGGCTGACGATGAGGTCGGCTTCGCGCTGGGCGGCGCTGCTCGCCGGTGTCTGGGCGGGGATGCTGGCCTGCATCGGCGCGCTGGCAGCGCCGGCGGCATTTGCGGTGCTGGCGGCGACGGACGCCGGCCGGGTCGTCGCCCGCATGTTGACGGTCGAGGCCTACCTCAGCCTGGCGCTGGCCTGCGTGCTGTTCGCGATCGAGCGCACGCGCAGCCACCGCGCCGCAGCGGCGGGCACCGGGTCGGTGTTCAGCGCCAACCTCGTGCTGCTGTTTGGCAGCTTGTTCTGCACCGTGGCCGGCCATTTCGCGCTGCAGCCGATGCTGGCCGCAGCGCGCATCGGCCAGGGGCCGTGGTCGTTCGGCGCGCTGCATGCGGTGTCGGGCGGCCTGTTCGCATTGAAGGGCCTGCTGGTGCTGGCGCTGGCCTGGCGCCTGGGCGGATCGCCCGTCGTCGTGCGCTGAGCGCTGTTCGTTCAACGAAGCAACGCCCTGCTCAGGACTGCTGCGCCGACTTCTTCACGCTGGTGGCGCGCTTGCGAGCGCGCTTGAGTTCGCCGCCTGCGGCCACCCGCATGTTGCCGACGACCGTGATCTTCTTGACCTGGGCGCGGTGGTTGCCGCTCTTCGAGAACTTCAGGATCTTCACGACCTTCGGCCCGGCACCGCGGCCCTCGCGCACCACGGCTTCCTTCGGCGGCATCTCGCGCCACAGCACCAGCAGCTTGCCGATGTGCTGGATCGGTGCTGCGTTCAGCGCATCGGCGAGGGTGGCGAAGATGGCTTCGCGGGTCGCACGTTCATCGGAAAACACCCGCACCTTGATCAGGCCGTGGGCGTTCAGCGCGGCATCGATCTCTTTCTGCACGGCCGGTGTGAGCCCGTCGGAGCCGACCATCACGACCGGGTCTAGGTGATGGGCATCGGCGCGCTTGTCTTTGCGCTGGGCGGGGGTCAGTTGGATCGCTGTCATCGCCCTATTATCGGTCCCGGACAATTGCAATCATGAAAACTCAAACCAAGAGCAAGAAGGTCAACAAGCAGTGGCTTCACGACCACATGAACGACACCTACGTGAAGCTGGCGCAGAAGGACGGCTACCGCGCTCGCGCTGCCTACAAGCTCAAGGAGATCGACGAGGAATTGCACCTGCTCAAGCCCGGCCAGATCGTCGTCGACCTGGGCGCTGTGCCGGGTGCGTGGAGCCAGTACGTGCGGCGCAAGTTCGCGCCGAAAGAAGCGGGGGTGGGCGGCGCGGCGGTGGGGGCGCTGAACGGCACCATCATCGCGCTCGACGTGCTCGACTTCGAGCCGATCGAGGGCGTGACCTTCATCCGCGGCGACTTCCGCGAAGAGGCGGTGGTGGCCGAACTCGAAGCACTGATCGGCGGCCGCCCGGTCGATGTGGTCGTCTCCGACATGGCGCCGAACCTGTCGGGCATCGAGAGTGCCGACTCGGCCCGCATGGCCGACCTGGTGGAACTGGCAGTCGATTTCGCCGGCAAGCACCTGTCGCCGCAGGGCGCGCTGGTCTGCAAGGTGTTCCACGGCAGCGGCTACAGCCAGCTTGCGAAGCTGTTCAAGACCCGGTTTCGCATCGTCAAGCCGATCAAGCCGAAGGCGTCGCGCGACAAGTCGTCGGAGACCTTTCTGGTCGGGATCGGGCTCAAGCCGGTGCCCGTCGTGCCGAAATCGTCGCCGTAGTGGCGCAGACGGGTCGATACACGTTTGGCTTCCGTGGGAATAGCCCGTGGCCGGCGGGCTTGACTCGTCTAAAATTGGCTATACATGACACCCCATGCAGGCGCAATGCGCGCCGCCCCTTGCAGTCATGACCCGAAAATGGAGTCGCGGTGAACAATCAATGGTTTTCTAAAGTTGCGGTCTGGCTGGTGATTGCACTGGTGCTGTTCACCGTCTTCAAACAGTTCGACCGCAGTGCCACGCAGTCCGGAATGATCGGCTACTCCGACTTCCTGGAAGAGGTGCGCACCAAGCGCATCAAAAGCGTCCAGTTGCAGGAAGGTGCGGGCGGCAGCACCGAGATCCGCGCCCGCACCAGCGACGACAAGGAACTCCGCACCACCGCCACCTACCTCGATCGCGGCCTGATCGGCGACCTGATCGCCAACAACGTCAAGTTCGACGTGAAGCCGCGCGAAGAGCCGTCGTTCCTGCTCAGCATGCTGGCTTCGTGGGGCCCGATCCTGTTGCTGATCGGCGTCTGGGTCTACTTCATGCGCCAGATGCAGGGCGGCGGCAAGGGCGGCGCGTTCAGCTTCGGCAAGAGCAAGGCGCGCATGCTCGACGAGGCGAACAACACCACTACCTTCTCCGATGTGGCGGGTTGCGACGAGGCCAAGGAAGAAGTCAAGGAACTGGTCGACTTCCTGAAAGACCCGCAGAAGTTCCAGAAGCTCGGCGGGCGCATTCCGCGCGGCGTGTTGCTGGTCGGGCCCCCGGGCACCGGCAAGACCTTGCTGGCCAAGGCCATCGCCGGTGAAGCCAAGGTGCCCTTCTTCTCGATCTCGGGTTCCGATTTCGTCGAGATGTTCGTCGGCGTGGGCGCGGCCCGGGTTCGCGACATGTTCGACCAGGCCAAGAAGAGCGCGCCCTGCATCATCTTCGTCGATGAGATCGACGCCGTCGGCCGTCATCGCGGTGCCGGCCTGGGCGGGGGCAACGACGAGCGCGAGCAGACCCTGAACCAGATGCTGGTCGAGATGGACGGCTTCGAGACCAACGTCGGCGTGATCGTGATGGCCGCGACAAACCGGCCCGACATCTTGGACCCCGCGCTGCTGCGCCCGGGCCGCTTCGACCGCCAGGTCTACGTGACCCTGCCCGACGTGCGCGGCCGCGAGGCGATCCTGAACGTGCACATGCGCAAGGTGCCGGTCGGCCAGGACATTCGCGCCGACCTGCTGGCGCGCGGCACGCCCGGGTTCTCGGGCGCCGACCTGGCGAATCTGGTGAACGAATCGGCCCTGTTCGCGGCGCGCCGCAACGGCCGCGTCGTCGAGATGGCCGACTTCGAGAAGGCCAAGGACAAAATCATGATGGGGCCAGAGCGCAAGTCGATGGTCATGGCCGAGGAAGAGCGCCGCAACACCGCGTACCACGAGTCCGGCCACGCGTTGGTGGCGCGCCTGGTGCCCAAGGCCGACCCGGTGCACAAGGTCACGGTGATCCCGCGCGGCCGGGCGCTTGGCGTGACGATGCAGTTGCCCGAAGGCGACCGCTACAGCACCGACAAGGTTCGCATGCTCAGCACCATCTCGATCCTGTTCGGTGGCCGCATCGCCGAAGAGATCTTCATGGGTGAGATGACCACAGGCGCCAGTAACGACTTCGAGCGCGCCACCCACATCGCCCGCGACATGGTGACGCGATACGGCATGACCGACGCGCTCGGCACGATGGTGTACGCCGAGAACGAGGGCGAGGTGTTTCTCGGCCGTTCGGTGACCAAGACGACGATGATGAGCGAGCAGACGATGCAGGCGGTGGACCGTGAGATCCGCCGCATCATCGACGAACAGTACGCAGTCGCGCGCAAGCACATCGAGGACAACAAGGACAAGATGCACGCGATGGCGGCGGCCCTGCTCGAGTACGAAACCATCGACACCGAGCAGATCGACGACATCATGAACGGCAAGCCGCCGCGTCCGCCGAAGGATTGGAGCCCGTCGCTCAGCAAGACCGTGCCGCAGACGCCACCGGTGCCGCCGGCGGCACCCGGCACCGCCACCGCCACCGCTTGAACGACGCGCGGCAGATGACATTCCAGACGGGGCTTCGGCCCCGTTTTCACGTTGCCTGAAACCAGCGGGTTCAGGCTTCGGAACACTATGCACTGGCAGACCACGCGCTTTCGCATCGATCTGGCGCGCCCGCAGGTGATGGGCATCGTCAACCTCACGCCCGACTCCTTCTCCGACGCCGGCCTGCATGCCGACACCGCCGCCGCCCTGGCGCGCTGCGAGCAGTTGGTGGCCGAGGGCGCCGACATTCTCGACCTCGGCGCAGAGTCGACACGGCCGGGCTCGAAGCCGGTGTCGGTGGCCGAGGAACTGGCTCGCCTGCTGCCGGTGCTTGACGGCGCGCTGGCGCTCGGCCTTCCGGTCTCGGTGGACACGAACAAGCCCGAGGTGATGG
>JANXZA010000092.1 GCA_025355745.1 Rhizobacter sp.
GCTGCGGTCAGCGTCGACATGCGGGCGGTGAAAGCGCGCAAGGATGCGGTCGTTGCCGAATCGGTCGCGGGGCTCACGGCATGGCTTGGCGGTTTGGCCAACCTGACGATGTTTCGTGGCACTGCGCGCTTCGTCGGGCCGGGTCGGCTGCAGGTCGGCGACGCTGAATTGACCGCTCCGAAGATCTTCATCAACGTCGGCGGCCGCGCCACCGTGCCCGACTGGCCGGGCATTCACGACGTGCCCGTTCTCACCAACACATCGATGATGGACCTCGACGTGCTGCCCGAGCACCTCGTCATCATCGGCGGCAGCTACATCGGCCTGGAGTTCGCGCAGATGTACCGGCGCTTCGGAAGCCGCGTCAGCGTCGTCGAGGCTTCGGCGCGTTTGATCGGGCGCGAAGACGCGGAAGTGTCCGACGCCGTGCGCGCGATCCTTGAGGGCGAGGGCGTTGCATTCCACGTCAACGCGAAGAACCTGGCGGTGGCGCGCGACGCGGCCGGTGTGCGCCTTGGCTTCGACACGGCAGGCGCTGCGCAATCGGTCATCGGCAGCCATCTGCTGGTCGCCGTCGGCCGCACACCGAACACCGACGGCCTGGGGCTGGAGGCGGCCGGCATCGCGCTCGACGCGCGTGGCTTCATCGTCGTCGATGACGAGCTGCGCACCAGTGCGCCGGGCGTCTGGGCGCTGGGCGATGTGAACGGCAAGGGCGCGTTCACGCACACCTCGTACAACGACTTCGAGATCGTCGCGGCGAATCTGCTCGACGGCGGCGCGCGCCGCGTCTCGGACCGCATTGCCACCTATGCGCTGTACACCGACCCGCCGCTCGGACGCATCGGCATGAGCGAGGCCGAGGTGCGCGCGAGCGGCCGGGCGGCGCGGGTCGCGACCCTGCCGATGACGCGCGTTGCCCGCGCCCGCGAACGCGGCGAGACGGCGGGCTTCATGAAGGTGCTGGTGCATGCGCAGACCGATCGCATCCTCGGCGCGGCGCTGCTCGGCATCGAGGCCGACGAGGTCGTGCAATTGCTGCTGCTGGCAATGGCGGCCGACCTGCCGTACACCCGCATCCAGCAGACGATGTGGATTCATCCGACCGTGAGCGAACTTCTGCCGACCTTGTTCAACGGCTTGAAGCCGCTGGCATAGACTGAGCCGCACCTGACGCGTGCTGCTTTGGCTCGCCGTCACATCAGCCGAGCCCACGATGACCGACCGCACTTCTGAACCCGATCCTGCACCCGCACCCGCATCCGCATCCGCACCCGACGAATCGATGGCGACCGCACTGATCCACCACCCTTATCGACCACCGGCCGGCTTTGAGGCGCCACAACCCGGCGTGTTCAAGGCCTCGACAGTGGTCTTCGCCAACACCGCCGCGATGCGCGCGCGCAACTGGAAAGAGAAGTCGGGCTATACCTACGGCCTGCACGGCACGCCGACCACCTTCACGCTCGAAGCGCGCATCGCCACGCTCGAAGGCGGGCTGCACACCGTGCTCGTGCCGAGCGGCCTGGCGGCCATCGCGCTCACCGATGCGGCCTTGCTGGCGGCCGGCGACGAGGTGCTGATCCCCGACAACGCCTACGGCCCCGGCAAGGAACTGGCGCGCAACGAACTCGCGGCCTGGGGCATCACGCACCGCTTCTACGATCCGATGGATGCGAACGCGCTGGCCGCCATGCTCACGCCGGCGACGAAGCTGGTGTGGATCGAGGCGCCCGGGTCCGTGACGATGGAGTTCCCCGATGTGGCGAACCTGGTGCGCGCCGCGCGCGCTAGCGGCGCAGTGGTTGCGCTCGACAACACCTGGGGTGCGGGCCTGGCGTTCGACCCGTTCCGCATCGAGGTCGATGCCAACGGCAACGCGCTCGGTGTCGATCTGTCGGCCCATGCGCTGACGAAGTACCCGTCCGGCGGCGGCGACGTATTGATGGGATCGGTGACGACGCGCGACCCGGCGCTGCACCTGCGGCTCAACGCCACCCACATGCGCATGGGCTGGGGCGTGGCCGCAAACGACGCCGAGGCCGTGTTGCGCGGCTTGCCGAGCATGGTGCTGCGCTACGCCGCAGCCGACCGCGCCGGCCGCGCGCTGGCGCAGTGGTGGGCACAGCGCACTGAGGTCGTGCAGGTGCTGCACCCGGCGTTGCCGGGTTCGCCGGGGCACGCCAACTGGCAGCGGCTGTGCACGCAAGCGGCGGGGCTGTTTTCGGTCGTCTTCGACGCGCGCTACGGCGTGCGCCAGGTCGATGCCTTCGTCGATGCGCTGAAGCTGTTCAAGATCGGCTTTTCATGGGCCGGGCCGGTCAGCCTGGTGGTGCCGTACGACTTGCAGGCGATGCGCAAGCAGCCCGAATGGCAAGGCACGCTGGTGCGCTTCTCGCTTGGGCTCGAAGACGTGGACGATCTGATCGCCGATTGCGCGCAGGGGCTCGCCGTCATGGATCGCTGATCTCACTCCCTCTCGCTCTGGGAGAGGGATGGGGTGAGGGTCGGAGACGCTCCACCGTCGTTGCGGCCACCACCGCCGGCCCCTCACCCCCGCCCTCTCCCCAAAGGGGCGAGGGAGCAAAGACGAGCGCACTACGGCCGGTTGCGCAACGCCATCTTCAGCCCCACCGGCATCATCGTGAAGGCCATCTGTTCGACCGCTTCGCCGCCGTCGGGCGTGGTCACGTCGGTGATGTCGAAATGGGCCAGCAGCATCGCCATCGCCATCTTGATCTCGAGCAGCGCCAGGAAGCGCCCCGGGCAGACGCGCGGGCCAGCGCCGAATGGCATCGACACGCGCTTGGAAGAACTGGCGACCTGGTTCGGACTGGCGCCACCGGTATCGCTGCCGTCAGCACCTTGATTCATCCAGCGCTGCGGCTCGAAGGCCTGCGGGTTCGGGAAGTGGCGCTCGGTCACGCTGTCACCGCGCATCATGCACCACACGCCCGTGCCGGCCGGCACGCGAACGCCGCCGACGACGGTGTCGCGCAGGGCCTCGATGACCTGGAACGGTGCCACCGGCTTGAGCCGCATCGTCTCGTGGGCGCAGGCTTCGAGGAAGTGCAGTGAGGCCATCTGCTCGGGCGTGAAGACGGCGGAATCTGCGGCCAGTGCGCGCACTTCCTGTTGCGCGCGCTGCAGGGCTTCGGGGTGACGGTGCAGCAGGTAGATCATCCACGCCAGCGTGTTCGCGGTCGTGTCTTCACCGGCCAGCAGCATCGTCATCACATTGCCGGCAACCTCGCGGTCGGTGACGCCGCTGCCGCCCTCGTCCGCCGCGACGATCATCGACTCGAGCAGGTTCGGCGGGTGCTCGCGGCGGGCCGGGTCGGCTTGCAGCCGGGCGCGGGCCTGGGCGACGAAGCCGTCGATCGCGGCGTTCACGGCCGCCACGCTGCGCTCGAGCCGGCGGTCGGCCGGCAAGCGGATGAAGCGCCAGGTCGGCACCAGCGAGAACAGGCGCTTGAACAGTGCCGGGAAGATCTTGTCGAGGTGCTGCTGGATGATGTCGTCGTCCGACTCCAGCGTGTTGATGTCGGCGCCGAAGGCCAGGCCGGCGATCGCATCGACCGTGAAGCGCATCAGTTCGGGTTGCAGCCCGATCAAGCGGCCTTCATGGGCGGCCCGCTGCCAGCGGCCGCGCAGCCGCTGCGTGACCTTCAGCAGCGACGGGAAATACGCCTTCACATGGCCCGGGTCGAAGCCCGCCATCACCATGCGCCGCTGACGCCGCCAGGCCTCGCCGTTGGCGGCGAACACGCCCGGCAGCACGCCCATTTCCAGGCCGATCTTCTCGAGCAGCCGGGTGCGCCGGAAGCCGTCGGGCCGGTCCCGCAACACCGAGTTGATGGCCTCGTGGTCGGACACCACCAGCAAGGTGCGGGCAGCGAGCTTCAGGCGAAAGAAGGGGCCGAACTCGCGGCCCCAGGCTTCGATGTTCTGGTGCAGCCGCGGCCGCTGGATCTGCAGCAGGTTGCCCACCAGCGGCAAGGTGCGCGGGCCCGGCAGGTCTTTGAGGTCGCGCAGCGCGGGCGGTGCAGCGTGCGGTTCAGGGGTGGCGGCGGTGGCAACGTTCATCGTTCGCGCTCGGGTCAAATGCTGTCACCACTCACGAGAATCAAACTCACCACCGCAGAGGCGCAGAGGCGCAGAGGCGCAGAGAACGCAGAGATTCGCAGAGAAGACCATTTGAATTTTCTCTGCGCAACTCAGCGTTCTCTGCGCCTCTGCGGTGCGTGAGTTGTCTCTTTGGAAGACGGCAGCGCTCATCAGGCCTGCGGCTTCGACGAGACCTTGTGCCTCATCAATCGCCCCTTCTCCCGCTCCCAGTCGCGCTTCTTCTCGGTGTTGCGCTTGTCGTGTTCGGCCTTGCCCTTGGCCAGTGCGATCTCGGCCTTCACATGGCTGCCCTTGAAGTGCAGGTTCAAGGGCACCAGCGTGAAGCCTTTTTGTTCGACCTTGCCGATCAGCCGCTTGATCTCTTCCTTGTGCATCAAGAGCTTCTTGGTCCGGTCGGCCTCGGGGCTGATGTGGGTCGAGGCGCTGCGCAGCGCGTTGATGCGGCAGCCGATCAGAAACAACTCGCCGTCGCGGATCACCACATAGCCGTCGGTCAGTTGCACCTGACCGGCTCGGATTGCCTTGATCTCCCAGCCGTGCAGAACGATGCCGGCCTCGTGGTGTTCCTCGAGGTGGTAGTCGAATCGGGCGCGGCGGTTTTCGGCAATGGACATGGACAGGCTGGGTGCGAGGCGTGGCGAGAGCGCCTCTACAATTTCGCCATTGTATGAAGCACGTCAAGAAGTCGGTCCTGCTCTGGTATTCGCCGCGCGAGATGTACGCCCTGGTCACGGCGGTGCAGGACTATCCGACGTTCCTGCCGTGGTGCGAGCGTGCCGAAGTGTCTCAGCTGCACGACGACGGCGTGACCGCGCGGCTGCACCTGCACTACCTCGGCCTGCGCCAGGCGTTCACGACGCGCAACACGCACGTTGAAGGCGAGAGCGTGGTGCTGACGCTGGTCGATGGCCCGTTCTCGCAACTCGACGGCACCTGGCGCTTCGTGCCGTTGCCGGTGACGGGCGGGCCTGCGGCGCCGGCCTGCCGGATCGAGTTCGAGCTGCGCTACGACTTTGCGAACCGCGCGCTCGAAGCGCTGGTCAGCCCGGTGTTCGACCGCATTGCCAACACCTTCGTCGACTCGTTCGTGAAGCGCGCCGAGCAGGTCCATGGGCCGCGCTGACATGCCTCGCGCCACGACGCCCGACATCACCGTGACTGTCGCCTACAGCCCCTGCGCCGGCGTGGTCGATGAAGTGGCCGTGAGCCTGCGCGCGGGCTCGACCCTGGCCGATGCGCTGCGCGCCAGCGGCCTGCAGCAGCGCCATCCGACGCACGACCTGGCTCTCCTGCCGCTCGGCGTGTGGGGGGCGCTGCGCGAAGCGCACAGCGTGCTGCGCGAGGCGGATCGGGTCGAGTTGTACCGGCCGCTGGAAGTGGAGCCGAAGGAGGCGCGGCGCCGGCGTCAGCAGGCTCAGCGCGGCGCCGTCAAGCGCGCGAGATAAGAGGGCCCGCCAGCGGAGCGGGCGGCGTGCCGGCAGTTACTTGCAGTCGCTGGCGACAACGCCGCGCGAACGCTGGGCTTCGGCGGCGCGAGCCGCATCGTCGAGGAACTCGCGTTCGCCCTTCTCGTTGGTCCGGGCCACGCGCACCCCGCTCTCCATCGAGCGAACCTGTGCCTTGGCGCGGACGCAGTTGTCGGCGCGGGCCACCGCCATGCGCGCTTCTTCAGCCTTCTTCTGCGCCGCAGTTTCTTCTTCGACCTTGCGCCGCTTGGCTTCGAGTTCCGGCTCCGACGCCTTCGGTGCGAGGCGCGGTGCAGCCGATGCGGCGCCCGAGGCCGCGGCCGCCACTGCCGGCGCTGCAGTCGCCCGGCGCTGGCCCGCGTTCGGGCGCAGCAGGATGTCGGCGTCCGCCGTGCCGGCAGGCGGGGGCAGGTCGCTGTATTGGGTCTGGCCGGCCTTGTCGCGCCACTTCCATTGGGCGTGTGCCGGCAGCGCCAGCGCCAGACCAAGCGTGGCAGCGATCACTACGGGGGTCCAGCGGCGCATGGGTTTCAATCGTGACGGTCGATGAGGTCAAAGTGTAACGGCCGACCACGGCCCGCCGCTGACACGCCTTCATCTGCAGCTGGCGCTGGCGTGCCGTTGTGCGCGTCTCCGTATAATTTGGTTTTGCGTCAGGAGCTTTTCCCATGCGCCTTCTCGGCAAAGCGCTCACCTTCGACGATGTGTTGTTGGTGCCAGCCTTCTCCCAGGTGTTGCCGCGCGACACCCGGCTCTCGACCCAACTCTCCCGCAACATCCGCTTGAACCTGCCGCTGGTCTCCGCCGCGATGGACACGGTGACCGAAGCGCGCCTGGCCATCGCCATTGCGCAGGAAGGCGGCATCGGCATCGTCCACAAGAACCTCACGCCGAAGCAGCAGGCGGCCGAGGTGGCGCGCGTCAAGCGCTATGAATCTGGCCTGCTGCGCGACCCGATCACGATCACCCCCGAGACCCGTGTGCATGAGGTGATGGAGTTGTCGCGCCTGCACGGCGTTTCGGGCTTTCCGGTGCTGAACGGCAAGGCGGTGGTGGGCATCGTGACGAACCGCGACCTGCGTTTCGAGACGCGGCTCGATGCCCCGGTGAGCGAGATCATGACGCCGCGCGAGCGGCTCGTCACGGTGCGCGAAGGCGCGTCGCTGGCCGAGGGCAAGGCGCTGATGCACCGCCACAAGCTGGAGCGCGTGCTGGTCGTCAACGACGCCTTCGAACTGAAGGGCCTGATGACGGTGAAGGACATCACCAAGCAGACCAGCTTCCCGAATGCCGCTCGCGATGCGCAGGGCAAGCTGCGTGTCGGCGCGGCGGTGGGCGTGGGCGAGGGCACCGAAGAGCGCGTCGAGCTGCTCGTCAAGGCCGGGGTCGATGTGCTGGTGGTCGACACCGCGCACGGCCACAGTGCCGGCGTGATCGAGCGCGTGCGCTGGGTCAAGCGCCAGTACCCCGACGTCGATGTGATCGGCGGCAACATCGCCACCGGCGCGGCCGCACTGGCGCTGGCCGAAGCCGGCGCCGACGGCGTGAAGGTCGGCATCGGCCCGGGTTCGATCTGCACCACGCGCATCGTCGCCGGCGTGGGCGTGCCGCAGATCATGGCGATCGACAGCGTGGCCAGCGCGCTCAAGGGCAGCGGCGTGCCGCTGATCGCCGATGGCGGCATCCGCTACTCCGGCGACATCGCCAAGGCCATCGCGGCCGGCGCCCACACGGTGATGATGGGCGGTGTGTTCGCCGGCACCGAAGAGGCGCCGGGCGAGATCGTGCTGTTCCAGGGCCGCAGCTACAAGAGCTATCGCGGCATGGGCTCGATCGGCGCGATGCAGCAGGGCAGCGCCGACCGCTACTTCCAGGACAACACCGGCGCGAACCCGAACGCCGACAAGCTTGTGCCCGAGGGCATCGAGGGCCGCGTGCCGTACAAGGGCTCGATGGTCGGCATCGTGTTCCAGATGGCCGGCGGCCTGCGCGCGGCGATGGGCTACTGCGGTTGTGCCGACATCGAAGACCTGCGCGAGCGCGCCGAGTTCGTCGAGATCACCTCGGCCGGCATCCGCGAGAGCCATGTGCACGATGTGCAGATCACCAAGGAAGCGCCGAACTACCGTTCCGATTGAACCCGGCCACCGAGGCGAGTGATGCCGTCGCTATAATCTGTCCAACCTGAAACTTCTGGCCAGAATCATGCGCAGCACCGGAATCTTTGAAGCAAAGCAGAACTTCTCTGCGCTGATCGACGCGGTCGAGGCGGGCGAAGAGGTCGTCATCACGCGCCACGGCAAGCCGGCAGTGCGGCTGCTGCCGGTGACGCCGAAGTCGGTGGTGAGCCAGCGTCAGGTCGAGCAAGACATCGCCGAGCTGGCCCGGTTGCGGGCCCGTGTCAAACCCGGGCCGGGCTGGCGCGAGCTGCGCGATGAAGGTCGGAAGTACTGACGCGCTCTCCCAGCCGCATGGCGATCACCATCGACGCCTCGGCCGTTGCGGCCTGGTTGCTCCCCGACGAGGCCAGCATGGCGGCCGACAATTTGTATGCGCGCGCGCTGCACGGCAACGAGCCGTTCCAGGCACCGGCGCTGTTCGCCTGGGAAACCGGCAACCTGCTCAACATGGCACTGCGTCGTCGCCGCATCACGGCGGCTCAGGCGAACCGCGCCTTGCGCTTGTTGGCACGCGCCAGGGTCCAACTTGAGGCCGGTCCGGAACTCGAGCGATTGGAGGCAACGATCGAAATTGCCCGCCGCAACGAACTGAGCGTGTACGACGCGAGCTACCTCGAACAGGCCTTGCGCACCGGCGCACGACTCGCGACCAAAGACATGCAACTGCGGCGCTGTGCCCTCAAGGCCGGCGTTCCCTGCCTCGACCTCTGACATGAATCCGACGCCTCCCGCCTCGCACCGCCCCGCCGCGATGCCGTTCATCATGATCACGGTGCTGATCGACATGATGGCCATCGGCCTGATCGTGCCGGTGCTGCCGCTGCTGGTGGGCAGCTTCACGTCCGACCCGGTGCAGGCCGCGCTGTGGTACGGCGTGGTCGCGTTCGCGTTCAGCCTGGCCAACTTCTTCGGCGCGCCGATCCTCGGCGCGCTGTCCGACCGCTACGGCCGCCGGCCGGTGCTGCTGCTCGGCTTCTGCGGCCTGGCGCTGAACTTCTTCGCCACCGCGTTGGCCACGCAGCTCTGGGTGCTGATCGCGGTGCGGCTGGTCGGCGGGGCGATGCAGGCGAACGCGGCCGTTGCCAACGCTTATGTGGCCGACATCACCGCACCGCAAGACCGCGCGAAACGCTTCGGCCTGCTGGGCGCGATGTTCGGCCTGGGCTTCATCATCGGCCCGGTGATGGGCGGCTTGCTCGGCGGCATCGACCTGCATTTGCCGTTCTTCGCGGCCGGCGTGCTGGCGCTGCTGAACCTGGCGTACGGCCTGTTCGTGCTGCCCGAGTCGCTGCCGGTGGCGAAGCGCCGGCCGGTGAGCTGGGCGTCGGCGAACCCGATCACCTCATTGCAGCAACTCGGCGCGCTGCACGGCGTCGGCTCGCTCGTCGTCGTGATCGCGCTGAGCAACCTGGCGCAGTTCGTGATGTACACCAACTGGGTGCTCTACACCGGCTACCGATTCGGCTGGGGGCCGACCCAAAACGGCTGGTCGCTGTTCGCCGTGGGCGTGGCCGCCGCACTCGTGCAAGGCGTGCTGCTGAGCCACCTGCTGAAGCGCCTCAGCCCGCAGCGGCTGGTCATCATCGGCCTGGTGTCGAGCTCGCTCGGCTACTGCTTCTGGGGCCTGGCGACCGAGGGCTGGATGATGTACGCGGTGATCGCCTGCAACCTGCTCGGCTTCACCGTCACCGCTTCCATCCAGAGCATCGTCTCGAACGCCGCCGACACCCGCTCGCAAGGCCAGACGATGGGTGCGGTGGCGGCACTGACGAGCCTGATGGCGGTGCTCGGCCCCGTCGTCGGCTCGCCGCTGATGGCGCTGGTGTCGCACCTGCCGCGCGGCGACTGGCGCGTCGGCACGCCGTTCTTCTTCTGCTCTTCATTGCAACTGCTGTCGATGCTGATCGCCGTCCGCCACTTCAGCCGCCAACGGCGTGGGCAGGGCGCCGAAGAGCGAATTCATTCACCGCAGAGTAGCGGAGTAAGCGGAGTAAGCGGAGTTCGCGCAGAGTAAAAACTTTGTCTTAACTCTGCGCAACTCCGTCAACTCCGTCCCTCTGCGGTGAAGCATTTCTTTCTGCCTTCCAGCCACTGCCGACCATGCACGACAAGATCCTGATCCTCGATTTCGGCTCGCAAGTCACCCAGCTCATCGCCCGCCGCGTGCGCGAGGCCCACGTGTTCTGCGAGATCCACCCGAACGATGTGAGCGACGCCTTCATCCGCGCGTTCGCGCCCAAGGCCATCATCCTGTCGGGCAGCCACGCCAGCACCTACGAAGAGCACGAGTTGCGTGCGCCGCAGGCGGTGTGGGCGCTTGGCGTGCCGGTGCTCGGCATCTGCTACGGCATGTTCGCCATGGCGGTGCAGCAGGGCGGCCAGGTCGAGGCCAGCGAGCACCGCGAGTTCGGCTACGCCGAGGTGCGCGCCCATGGCCACACGAAGCTGTTGAACGGCATCGAAGACTTCACAACCGCGCAAGGTCACGGCATGCTGAAGGTCTGGATGAGCCACGGCGACAAGGTCACCGCGCTGCCGCCCGGCTTCAAGCTGATGGCGTCAACGCCGAGCTGCCCGATCGCCGGCATGGCCGATGAGGCGCGCGGCTACTACGGCG
>JANXZA010000132.1 GCA_025355745.1 Rhizobacter sp.
CAGACCAGCACCGAACCGGGCATCAGGTGCAGGAAGCTGCGCACGGCTGCGGGCACCGACACCTGCCCTTGAGAGCTGAGCTTGGTCTGGGATTTTTGCATGCCCGTACAGTATCACTTTACCGTGGTAATGAAAACCTGCTGGTACCGACGAGGCCAGGGTGCCGCGAGTGCGCGCCGATCGGCTGCTACGCTGTGCACTGCTCCCACCAGCCTGCGGCACCCGACCCGACCCGAACCGTGATCTCCTGCGGCGAGAGCGAGCAGTGGCTGCTGGTGCGCAACGCCTGCGGCGAGGAACTGCTGGCGCTGCTGGGCGATGAGGTCGCGACGCGCATGCCCGGCAGCGCCGGCAAGCGTCACGGCCCGGTGAAGGGTTTCCTGGCGAACGTGCAACGCGCCGCCGGTGGCCTGCCACGGTCCGCATGCCGTAGTGGCTGCGCCCGATCGTCGGCTGGCTGATGCCGGGCATCGGCCCGCGCGGGCTCGAGTTCGCGCGCGCCTGAGATCGAGATGAAGGAGGTCGAGACAATAGTCCACCTGCGCCGCGAAGAGCCGCAGCGCATGAAGACGATGGTGCCCGCGCATGTGTGGGCGCTGGTCGAGCCGTATGGGCTGGTGCCGGCGGCGGGCGAGCGGGCAGCGGCGGCGTGAACGGCTGGCTGGCCCTCTGCGCGGACTGGCGAGCAGCCTCGAATCGCTCCACAAGCTGGTGGTTGACACGCGCACAGGGCACTGGCCTACTAATCTGAATCCCGCTCTGGTGCTCCAAAACACGATGCACGCACGGTTGTACCGTTCTGTGAACGCGCTGCTCGGTGCGCTGCTCTGCGCAGCCACTCCTGCAGGCTCGGCGTGGGCGGCCACGCCCGACACACCCGACCCGCCCCAGGTTACGTTGCAGGTCAGGCTCTTCTACAGCCGCTCGGGCAATTTCTCGGGCGATGTGCTGCAGGCGGGCGGCACGCCGCTAATCAACATTGTGGCGGCGGCTGATCCTTCCACGGCCAGCTTAGTGACCGTGGTGCTCACGCTGCCGCCGCAGGCGGTGTTGCGCTCAGACGCTCGCGTGCGCTTGCGGGCGCGCGAGCAACTGGCGAACGGCAGTTCGCGCACGCTCATCGACCGCACGCTCAGCGTGGGCGCGGTGACCAAGGGCAGCGTCGCGCATTTCGGCTTCTGGCTCCAGGGCACGGGCTGCAGGCCGGTGCAACTCAAGGCCAAGCTGATGTTGCCCGGGCAGGCGACAACACCTGGCGCTACGGCCATGCTGCCATTCGCTTGCGGCGAGTAGCCGGCACCCAAGGGTGCACTTCGTTCAACAAGGCCCGGAGGAAAAATATGCAGATGATCACCGCCAGCGTGGGCGAAAGCGGCAGCAACGTGGGCACGGACTCGGCCCTGGTGCAGGTCATGCTGATGAAGGTCACGCGGCCGCCGGGCCTGCAGCCGCCCGGGCCTTATCTGAACAGCTACGACGGCGACTGCGGCCCCAAGACCAAGGCCGCGATCCGAGCCTTCCAGAACGACCAGGTCTTTGTCTCAGCGGCGGGTCTGCAATCGGTGCCCAACCCCAATGCCAAGGCGGGCCTGGTGCGTCCGGGCGACGCCACCTGGGCCAAGCTGATCGCCAAGCTGCCAGCAGACTTTGCCGGTCTGCGCGCGCTGCCCGGCGGCAAGATTGTTTACCTGGCAGCCAGCCCTGCCGAACTGCAAGCGCGGTTGGGGGCGGTGGCCGCAATGACCTTTGCGCCAGCCTTTCGGGCCAAGGTGCAGGCCTGTTTGCAGCGTTTGCACCAGATGCACGGCATTGCGGCGGGCGTGTGCCCGCAGGGCGACCGGCGAACCTTCCAGGCCCAGTACGCCCTGTTGGCCCAGGGCACAGGCGTGACGAACGCCGGCCCGGGGGAAAGCAATCACAACTTCGGCATGGCAACCGATATCGGCTTCGCCGGCTTGCGGTGGCTGCGCTCTGCGGGCCAGCCAGATCCAAACGAAACGCCCTGGCTGCACCATCTCACCGCCCAGAGCAATGCCCAGGCCCTGGTATTCTGGGAAGCGCTGCGCAGCGTGGGCACCGGCGCTGCGGTGGGCGCTTTTCGCGGTCCGCTCAGCGACCGGCCACACCTGCAGAACTGGAACGACGCAAATGTCTCGATGGGCGGCCGGTTGGCCGCCTTGCTGCAGGCCTCGGGCAACATGCGCTGGTCCTACGCGCAGCCGGTGTACCGGTCTGACCTGGGCCTGGGCGGCGCAATGTTCGACGTGGGCAGTGCATCGAAGATCTGGAACCTTGAATCCACGTTGACCCAGGCCACGCTGACCCAGGCACGCGCTGCGGCCGCCGCCGCTAATAAGCGGCCAGCGCCACCCGCCGCCAGTGCTGCAGACCAGGCCGCCATGCGTCAGTCGCTGCGCGCCCAGTTCGACCTGGCCGACACCCACTGGGAAGCCTGGACGCCGCAGTAGCTAGCGCGGCGCGCTGGACCTGCGCCTGTTTCCGCGCCCGATGGCGCGAGTGCGTGCGGCGCCAGGCCGGCGGCGCGCAGCGCATCAAACGCTCGCACCTTGTGGGCCGATGCGGGCGAAATGCGCAGTGCATTGGCCGAGGCCGCGTTGCACGCCACACTGCCGCCGTTTCGCGCCGTGGCAATTACTTTGATTGCAGACGGCGCCGAGAAACATCAACTCTCGGCCAGGCAATCCGCCGCGCTTGCAAACCCCAGTTTGCCTGCGCCGAAGTGGTGACTCCCGAGCTTTGACGTTGCCGATGTCTGGGCTCTGAGTGCTCTGTCGAATTGCGGCTCTCTTCCCGACCATGACGATGTCGTTCGAATGCGGCAGGTCTGGGCCCCTCGCCCCTACGTCGACGGCGAGCCCTGCGACGAGGTCACGCACATTGAAACGCCATTCGCCGCCGAGCTTGCCCTGGATCGAATCAAGTCATTGACGCATCGCAAGCCAGAAGAAGTCCGCGTTTCGTGGTTCTTTTCCGCGCTTCACCG
>JANXZA010000144.1 GCA_025355745.1 Rhizobacter sp.
CACTTCCTGAACCGCCTGATGCAGCGAGCCACCGAGCGCGACGTTGACTTCCTGAAAGCCGCGGCAGATCGCCAGCAGCGGGATGCCGCGGGCCAGCACGCGAGGGATCAACGGCAAGGTCCAGGCGTCGCGCGCCGCATCGAGTGGCAGGGCGGCGTCGTGCACCGCTTCGCCGAAATGGCGTGGGTGCACGTTCGAGGCCGAGCCGGTCAGCAGCACGCCGTCGGCCAGGTCGAGCAGGGCGTCGAGTTCAGCGGCGGGCGCCGCAGTGGTCGGCACGACGAGCGGCTGGCAGCCCGCCAGCCGCACCGCCTCAACGTATTTGTCGCCCGCCACCTGGTAGGAGTGATCGCCCAGCGTGCGGTTGCAGGCCGGGATCAGCACCACCGGCCTGGCGCCCATGTGCGACCGGCTCAACCGGTCGTCTTCAGCACATCGGCGATGGTGCTGACGATCTGGTCGATGTGCGAGCTTTCGACGATCAGCGGTGGCGACAGCGCGATCGTGTCGCCGGTGGTGCGGATCAACACGCCGCGCTGCCAGCATTCGAGGAACACATCGAACGCGCGCTTGCCCGGCTGGGTGGCGTGCGGCGTGAGCTCGATGCCGCCGACCAGGCCGATGTTGCGCACGTCGATCACATGCGGCAGGCCCTGCAGCGAATGCAGCGCGTTCTCGAACACCGGCGCCATGGTCGCGGCGCGCGTTAGCAGACCTTCTTCGGCATAGGTGTCGAGCGTGCCCAGTGCGGCGGCGCAGGCCAGCGGGTGCGACGAATACGTGTAGCCGTGCGGGAACTCGATCAGGTGCTCGGGGCCGGTCATGAAGGCGTCGTGGATGTGGCCCTTGACGAACACCGCACCCATCGGCACGCAGCCGTTCGTGATGCCTTTGGCGACCGTCATCATGTCGGGCGTGACGCCGAAATGGGTGGCCGCGAAGGGCGAGCCCAGGCGCCCGAAGCCGGTGATGACCTCGTCGAAGATCAACAGGATGCCGTGCTTGTCGCAGATCTCGCGCAGCCGCTTCAGGTAGCCCTTGGGCGGCAGCAGCACGCCGGTCGAGCCGGCGACGGGCTCGACGATCACGGCCGCGATGGTCGAGGCGTCGTGCAGCGCCACCATGCGCTCCAGATCGTCGGCCAGTTCGGCGCCGTGCTCGGGCACGCCGTGCGAGAACGCGTTGCGGCCGAGGTCGTGGGTGTGACGCAGGTGGTCAACCCCCGGCAGCATCGCCCCGAAGTGCTTGCGGTTGCCCACCATGCCGCCGACCGAGATGCCGCCGAAGTTCACGCCGTGGTAGCCGCGCTCACGGCCGATCAGGCGGGTGCGGGCAGCGTCGCCGCGCACGCGGTGGTAGGCGATGGCCATCTTCAGCGCCGTCTCGACCGCCTCCGAGCCCGAGTTCGTGAAGAACACCTTGTTCAGGCCGGCGGGCGTCAACTGCACGAGCCGCTCGGCCAGTTCGAAGGCCTTCGGATGGCCCATGTTGAAGGGCGGCGCGAAGTCCATCTCGGCCGCCTGTTCGGCAATCGCCTTGACGATGCGCGGCCGGGCATGGCCGGCGTTCACACACCACAGGCCGGCGATGCCATCGAGCACCTGCCGGCCTTCGGGCGTCCAGTAGTGCATGCCGCTCGCCTTGGCCAGCATGCGCGGGTTTTGCTTGAACTGGCGGTTCGCGGTGAAGGGCATCCAGAACGCATCCATCGCCGGCTTGGCGACGGCAACCGCATCGGGAAGGGCGTGCGTGGTGGGGGGCGTGGCAATCGTCGCGGGGTCGTCTTTGTGCATGGTTGTCGCTCCTGGGTGAAGACTCACCGGCGTCGCAGGGCGCGCGCGGGCGAACCTGGAGTTTAAGGAATCCGGCATGGCCTGGGAATTCGACTTTGCCGCTGGCGCTTGCGCTGGCGCTGCCTGCGCCGGGCGATGAACGAAGGGCCGGCGCATCGTTGACGAATTTTCATGACCGGCCACCTTGTTTCGGATCGTGAGAGTCAGCATTGCTGCGCCGCATCAATTTCTTTCGCGATGGCGAATCTGATTTCTCATGACGAAATCGCGCGCGCAAGTCGTTGATTCTCATGAAAAACAATTTATGTCTTATATAAGACATAAGTCTGTATGCCCGGGACTCGATTCGCTATTCTTGATCTCAGTCCTTTCCATCCACCTTCAGGAGATTTCCATGACTCAGCCGACCCGTGACCAACAGATCGCCGCCCTCGAAAAAGACTGGGCCGAGAACCCGCGCTGGAAGGGCATCAAGCGCGGCTATTCGGCTGCTGATGTGGTGCGGCTGCGCGGCTCGGTACGAGTCGAGCACACGCTGGCCAAACGCGGCGCCGAGAAGCTCTGGAACCTCGTCAACACCGAGCCCTTCGTCAACACGCTGGGTGCGCTCACCGGCAACCAGGCGATGCAGCAGGTCAAGGCCGGGCTGAAGGCGATCTACCTGTCGGGCTGGCAGGTGGCGGGCGACGCCAACCTGGCCGGCGAGATGTACCCCGACCAGTCGCTGTACCCCGCGAACTCGGTGCCGATGGTCGTCAAGCGCATCAACAACACCTTTACCCGCGCCGACCAGATCCAGTGGTCCGAAGGCAAGAACGAGATCGACTTCTTCGCCCCGATCGTGGCCGATGCCGAAGCCGGTTTCGGTGGCGTGCTGAACGCCTTCGAGCTGATGAAGTCGATGATCGACGCGGGCGCAGCCGGCGTCCACTTCGAAGACCAACTCGCCTCGGTGAAGAAGTGCGGCCACATGGGTGGCAAGGTGCTGGTGCCCACGCGTGAGGCGGTTGCCAAGCTGGTGGCCGCGCGCCTGGCCGCCGATGTGATGGGCACGCCCACGCTCGTGATCGCCCGCACCGACGCCGAAGCCGCCGACCTCGTCACCAGCGATGTCGACGCCAACGACATCGGCTTCCTGACCGGCGAGCGCACCATCGAAGGCTTCTTCCGTACCACGCCCGGCCTCGAGCAGGCGATCTCGCGCGGCCTGGCCTACTCGGAATATGCCGACATGGTGTGGTGCGAAACAGGCAAGCCCGACCTGGCCTACGCGAAGCGCTTCGCCGATGCCATTCACGCGAAGTTTCCCGGCAAGCTGCTGGCCTACAACTGCTCGCCGAGCTTCAACTGGAAGAAGAACCTCGACGACGCGACCATCGCCAAGTTCCAGCGCGAACTCGGCCTGATGGGCTACAAGTTCCAGTTCATCACGCTGGCTGGTTTCCACAGCCTGAACTACTCGATGTTCAACCTGGCACACGGCTATGCGCGCAACAACATGAGCGCCTTCGTCGAGTTGCAGGAAGCCGAATTCGCGGCCGCCGAGCGCGGCTTCACGGCCGTGAAGCACCAGCGCGAGGTCGGCACCGGCTACTTCGATGCGGTGACGACGACGATCGAAGCGCTGTCATCCACGGCCGCGCTGAAAGGCTCGACCGAGGACGAACAGTTCTTCGACCAAAAGCACGGTTGATCGACGCGTCGACGCCTGCGCCGCTCATCGCGGCCCGTCGATCAAGCCCGAAGGCCGCAAGCCTTCGGGCTTTTCAATTTGGCGGCGGGCGCACGCCCCCGAACTCCGCGAAACCGGGCTCCAGACCTTCCAGATCGGCCAGGTCCTTGAGCCGGCCGCTGGCCTGCTTGTTGCTCTTGATCACGCACACCCGGCCCGAGGAGCCGAAACCGAAATCCGTCAAGGCGGCCAGCAGGCGCGCACGGTTGTCAGCGCTCGGCGCACCCAGAAATCGGTGTCGCCGGTGTAGCGCGGATGCCCATGCGCCGCCAGCGCACAGCCGCCGACAACCAGGTACTCAACGCCGCTGGCGTTCAGCAACTCGGCAAACGTCTTTGACGTCGCGGTTCGGCATTGGGAGACATCTGCGGATTCATCGCCTGCACGCGCAAGGCCTCAACGGCAGCAATACGTTCGGCTGTTTGACGCGACAACCCGAACACCAGATCGGCGGCTGGCTGCTGCTGCTTTGAGACGAGCGTGACGATGCGGTCAATGCTTCGACTGTCGCTGATCGGGCTGCGCACCTGCGGTGCAGGTCTGGCTCGTGCTGGCAGGTCGGCGGCACGAGCGTCGGCACCACGTCATTGACCGCCGCGCTTGTTCAAAAGTGCGCGACCTCGCGTCGGACAGCGCCGTGTCGGCACCTGCTCCCCAAGACCATTGCGTGTGGGCGATCTGGCGCACCGGCGCGCGACCCAGCCTGCGATGCTTTGCTGACGCCCGGTGGCCCAACCCTGCCGGGCGCTTTTTCATCGGCAACTGATACACGGTGTCCCGTCAGGAAACGCGTGTAAGCAAACCCGGTCAGAGGTCACGATCGCAGTAAAAACCCTTAGAGTGCGTCCCTTTCGCGAAGAAGCGTTCTGCGACAGCACCTTGCGTGCGCTCGCCGCCACTTCCAGCAACGAAAGGCAAACGGTCTGCTCAACATTCTTCAATCGCTGCGAAGGCTTGGCGCGCCCACGCTGCGGGCCATCGGATGCCTGGCGCTGGCAGTCGCGTCGGTGGTGTCGCCCCTTGCGGCCCGGGCCTTCGATTTCGACGATGTGGCCCTGCGTGCTCGCGACCTCGCGGCCGCAGCCTACAAACCGCCTTCGGCGCAGCTTCCACCCGAGTTGCGCGATCTCGACTACGACGCCTACCGCGACATCCGCTTTCGCCCCGACCGGGCACTGTGGCGCGCCGAGAAGCTGCCGTTCGAGCTGATGTTCTTTCACGCTGGGCGCAGCTTCCAGGAGCCGGTTCGCATCAACACCGTCGACGCTGCTGGCGGGGTCAAGCGGGTCGAGTTCGATCCGGCGCTGTTCGACTACGGCCGCAACAAGCTCGATCCACAGAAGCTGCGCAACGTCGGCTTCGCCGGCTTCCGCGTCCACCATGCGTTGAACAAACCGGGCTACAAGGACGAAGTGCTGGTGTTCCTCGGCGCGAGCTACTTTCGTGCGGTCGGCCAGGGCCAGGTGTACGGGCTGTCGGCACGCGGCGCGGCGGTCGACACTGCGGCCCCGCAGGGCGAGGAGTTTCCGCGCTTCAGCGAGTTCTGGATCGAGCGCCCGCGCCCCGGCGCCGCCACGCTGACGATCCATGCGCTGCTCGACTCGCCGAGCCTGGCCGGCGCCTACCGCTTCACGTTGACGCCGGGTGCCGACACGGTGATGCAGGTGGCAGCCCGCATCTACCCGCGCGAGCCGATCGCCAAGCTCGGCATCGCGGCCGTCAACAGCATGTATGCGTTCGGCGAGAACCAGCCCGGCCACGACGACTACCGGCCCGAGGTGCACGACTCGGATGGCCTGTCGATCGCGAACGGCAACGGCGAGTGGCTCTGGCGCCCGCTGGTGAACCCGAAGCGCCTGCTGGTGACCTCGTTCGCCGCCGTCAACCCGAAGGGCTTCGGCCTGATGCAGCGCGACCGTGCGCCGGCCAGCTACGAAGACCCCGAGGCCCTGTACGAGCGCCGGCCCAGCCTGTGGGTCGAGCCGGTCGGCGCCTGGGGCGCAGGGCGGGTGGAGCTGGTGCAGATCCCCACGCCCGACGAAACCAACGACAACATCGTCGCTTACTGGGTGCCCGATCTGGTGCCTGCGGTGCGTGCGCCGTTCAACATCGGCTACCGCCTGCACTGGCAGACGGTGGGGCAGACGCCGCCGGGCAAGGGCTGGGTGGTGCAGACCCGGCGCGGCCGGGGTTATGTGAAGCAGCCCGATGGCGACCTCAACTTCGTCGTCGATTTCGATGGCCCGGCGCTGCGAGCGTTGAAGGCCGATGCGCGGCTGGAGGCGGTCGTCGAAGTCGGTGCGAATGCGCTGTTGAAGGAGCGCAACCTGTTTCGCAACCCCGTCAGCGGCGCCTGGCGCATGACGGTACGGGTGAAGCGCAGCGATGCTTCCAAGCCGATCGAAATGCGGGCCTTCGCGAGGCTTGCGAACCCAGCGCCGAACGCGCCCGCAAGTGCGGCAGCAAGTGCACCGACGAGCGCGCCAGCGAACTCACCTGCCACGCCTGCCATCACCGAAACCTGGAGCTACATCGTTCCGCCCGAATCGGACAAGCCATGACGATTGAAGTACTGCCGCAAGCCGCGGCTCAGCCCCCGATCAACCGCACGTCGATGGTGCCCGTGCCCTGGGCCGGCCACCCCTTCCTGCGCCCATTGCGGCGGCTGTTCGGCTACCGCGCGCCGCAACCCTGGCAAACCCAGGCCGATGTGCGCCCACTGATGCTGCGCCGCGCGTTGCTGCTGGTGCTGGTCGGACTCGGCGCCGTCGTCGGCACCGACTTCATGGCCGACGTGCTGCCCGGCCACGGCGAAGGCTGGGCCGAGCAGGGCTTGCTGCTGCTGTTCGGTGTGCTCTTTGCGTGGATTTCGGCCGGCTTCTGGACCGGGTTGATGGGCACCTGGGTGCTGCTGCGCGGCCACGACCCGCAGGCGGTGACGAACGTGCTGCGCCAGGGCGGGCCGGCCGCGCCGATCCCGTTGGACGCGCGAACGGCCGTGATCATGCCCATCTGCAACGAGGATGTGCCCACCGTGTTCGCCGGCATCCGCGCCACCTACGAGTCGCTGGCGCAGACCGATGCTGCCGAGCACTTCGACTTCTTTGTCCTCAGCGACACCAGCGACCCCGACACGCGCGCCGCCGAGCAGGCCGCCTGGAGCGAACTCGTGCAGGCACTGCAACGCGACGCGCCCGCCGCGCCGCGGCAGGTGCCGGTGCGCGTGCACTACCGCTGGCGCCAGCACCGCACCCGTCGCAAGGCCGGCAACGTGGCCGACTTCTGCCGCCGCTTCGGCGCCGACTACCGCTACATGGTGGTGCTGGACGCCGACAGCGTGATGACCGGCGACTGCCTCGCATCGCTGGTCAAAATGATGGAAGCCGATCCCGATGCCGGCATCATCCAGACCGCCCCGCGGGCCTGCGGCCACGAGACCCTGCACGCCCGCATCCAGCAGTTCGGCTCCCGCGTCTACGGCCCGCTGTTCACCACCGGCATGCACTTCTGGCAACTCGGCGAGTCGCACTACTGGGGCCACAACGCGATCCTGCGGATGGCGCCGTTCATCGAACATTGCGCGCTCGCGCCGCTGCCTGGCCGGACCTCGTTGTCGGGCGACGTGATGTCGCACGACTTCGTCGAGGCCGCACTGATGCGCCGCGCCGGCTGGAAGGTCTGGATCGCGCACGATCTGGACGGCAGCTACGAACAGGTGCCGCCGAACCTGCTGGCCGAGTTGCAGCGTGACCGCCGCTGGTGCCACGGCAATCTGCAGAACTCGCGCCTGATGTTCGAGCCCGGCCTGCACCCGGTGCACCGCACGGTGTTCCTGACCGGCGTGCTGGCGTATGTGTCGGCGCCGCTCTGGCTCGCCTTCCTGCTGCTGTCGTCGCTGCTGTTCGCAAGCCAGTCGCACGAGATTCCGAAGTACTTTCTGCAACCCTATCAGTTGTTCCCGGTCTGGCCGGCGGCGAACCTGAAATTGATGCTGACGCTGTTCAGCCTGACGGCGGTACTGCTGCTCGCACCGAAGCTGCTGTCGCTCGCCGTGATCGTGCTGCGCGGCCAGGCGCAGTACTACGGCGGCGTGGCGCGGCTGCTGCTCGGCGCCTTGCTCGAATTCATGCATTCGCTGTTGCTGGCGCCGGTGCGCATGCTGTTCCACACCCAGTTCGTGCTGGCCGCACTGACCGGCTGGAGGCTGGCCTGGAAGTCGCCACCGCGCGACGATGCCGCGACCGGCTGGGGTGAGGCCGCGCGCCGCCACGGCGCGCACACTGCCCTGGCGTTGCTGTGGCTAACGGCGATTCTGATCGGCAGTGCCAGCGTTCCGTGGTGGCTCTCGCCGGTGATCATCGGCTTGCTGCTGGCGATCCCGATCTCGGCACTCAGCAGCCGCGCCGCGCCGGGCCGATGGCTGCGGGCGCAGGGTGTGCTGCTGACACCCGAAGAACTGTGGCAGCCGCCGGTGCTGGCTCGCGCGCAGCGCCACGCGCAGGGCTTCGCTGAGGTGGCGGGCGTGATCGACGCGGTGGTGGACGGCAAGGTGCACAGCAGCGTGGTTGGTGCACTGCCGATGCGCGGTGTGGCCACCGGGCTGAAATCACAGGCCCTGCTGAGTCGGGTCGAACATGCCGTGAGCGTCGGGCCCAAGGCGCTCGATGCCGCGCAGCGCCACCGCTTGCTGAGCGACGCGCAAGCCCTGCGCGCCTTGCGCACCGAGGTTTTGCTGCGGCGCGCCCACCCGGACTGGTGGCGTCCAGTTGCGGCGCTGGTTCAACCGAGCGCGGGGCGGGCCAGCGCAGTCCGGGCGCCGGCACTGGCCGCGACTCGCTGACGGGGAGGTGTGCCACAGGCGAAAGGTACCGCACGTATACTGTGCGCACATCATTCGTGGAGACGCCGTGAACATCACCCTTTCCATCGACGAGCGCGTGGCAGATCAAGCCCGCCAAGCAGCCCAGGCCATGGGCAAGAGCCTGAACCAGGCGGTGCGCGACCACCTGGAACAACTGGCCGGGCGGGCGCAACTCGAAGCCGAGATCGGCGCCTTCCTCGAATCGACGGCGCGCACGCCCGGCCGGCTCAAGGGCTGGGCTTTCGACCGCGACGCGTTGCAGCGCGGTGCGTAGCTTCATCGACACCAACGTGCTCGTGTATGCCGACTCGGCCGACGCCGCCGACAAGCAGGCCTGCGCCACCGCGTTGATCGCCAAGCACCTGCGGGCCGGCAGCGGCGTGGTCTCGACCCAGGTGCTGCACGAGTTCGTCAATGCCGCGCTTCGCAAGCTCGCGTTGCCACTTGATCTGGTGCGCGCGCGGGTGCGCTTGTACAGCCGCTTCGAGACGGTCAACGCCTCACCCGTGGCCGTGCTCGAAGCGCTCGACCTGCATGCCTTGCACAAGGTCTCGTTCTGGGATGCGCTGATCCTGCAGGCGGCGCGGCAAAGTGGCTGCGTCCAGTTGCTGACCGAGCACTTACAGACCGACGCCGTGATCGGCGGTGTGCGCATCGTCAACCCGTTCGAGGGGGTGGCGAAACCTCGTGGATCGAAGCGGCGCTGACGTGTTGTCTCGGGCGGGGCGTGCCTGCGGTATGGTGCGGTGCATACACCTCCGCCTTTCATGACTGACGACATCGCCACCCTGCGCCGCATCCTGCGCGACTGCCGCACCCTCGCGGTGGTTGGCCTGTCGGCCGAGTGGCACCGGCCGAGCTTCTTCGCGGCCAAGTACATGCAGCAGCACGGTTACCGCATCGTGCCGGTGAACCCGCGCTACACCAAGGTGCTGGGCGAGCGCTGCTACCCGAGCCTGGTCGACATCCCGCACCGGGTCGACATGGTCGATGTGTTTCGGCGCACCGACGACGTGCTGCCGATTGCCGAACAGGCCGTTGCCATCGGCGCGCGTTGCCTGTGGCAGCAGATCGGGGTGAAGAACCTTGCCGCGGCCGAACTGGCGCGCGCGGCCGGGCTCGACACCGTGCTCGACCGCTGCGTGAAGATCGAGCACGCGCGGCTTTTCGGCGGCCTGCACTGGGCCGGCGTGAACACCGGCGTGATCTCGTCGAAGCGGCCGGTCTGAGGCCACCCCGTCCCCCGAGCGACCCGAGCAACGCCATGGCCGACCACGTCTACCAACCCGAGACCCTGGCGATCCACGCCGGCCAGATTCCGGACGCGGCCACCGGCGCGCGCGCGTTGCCGATCTACCAGACCACCAGCTTCGTGTTCGACAGCGCCGAGCACGCCGCCAGCCTGTTCAACCTGCAGACCTTCGGCAACGTCTACTCACGCCTGTCCAACCCCACCGTCGCGACGCTCGAAGAACGCGTGGCAGCGCTCGAAGGCGGGCGCGCCGCACTCGCCTGTGCCAGCGGCATGGCGGCCGAGGCGATCGCGCTGCTGACCTTGCTGGAAGCCGGCGACCATGTGGTGGCAGCGGGCGCGCTGTACGGCGGCTCGGTCAGCCTGCTGGCGGTGAACCTGAAGAAGCTCGGCATCGAGACGAGCTTCGTCGATGCGGCAACGCCCGGGGCCTTCGCCGCCGCGATGCGCCCGAACACGCGCGCCGTGTTCGCCGAGAGCCTGGGCAACCCGAGCCTGCAGGTGCTCGACATCGAAGCCGTGGCCGATGTCGCCCATGCGCATGGCGTGCCGCTGATCGTCGACAACACCGTGGCGTCGCCGTTCCTGTGCAACCCGCTGCGCTTCGGTGCCGACATCGTCGTGCACTCGGCCACCAAGTACCTGGCCGGCCACGGCACGACCCTGGGCGGCGTGATCGTCGAGGGCGGCAAGTCGAGTGGTGGCTTCACCTGGGACAACGGCAAATTCCCCGGCATGACCGAGCCGTCGCCCGGCTACCACGGCGTGAAGTTCCTGGAAACATTTGGCGATTTCGCGTTCACGATGCGCGCCCGCATGGAGACCCTGCGCGTCTATGGCGCGACGCTGGCGCCGATGAGCGCGTGGCAGATCCTGCAAGGCGTCGAGACCTTGCATTTGCGCATGGAACGGCACTGCACGAACGCGCGCAAGGTGGCGCTGTTCCTGCAGTCGCACCCGCAGGTCGCGTGGGTCAACTACCCGGGTTTGCCGGACCACGCGCAACACGCACTCGTTGCGAAGCAGTTCCGCATCGTCGATGGTGCGCCCGGCGCATCGGGCCTGCTGGCATTCGGCGTGAAGGCAGCCGTTGGCGGTGAACTCGCGGGTGAGGGCAACGCTCTGGCCGCCGGCACCCGCTTCATCGACGCCGCGCAGTTCATGAGCCATGTGGCCAACATCGGCGACACGCGCACACTCGTCATTCATCCGGCCTCGACGACGCACCGCCAGCTCGACGCCGCCCAGCAACTCGCGGCCGGCGTGCGGCCCGACATGGTGCGCATGTCGGTCGGCATCGAGCACATCGACGACATCCTGTGGGATATCGACCAGGCGCTTCACCAGACAACACACAAGGAGACGACATGAGCAACCTCTACGACCTGGGACTGCCGAAGACGGCGGCGAATCACGTTGCGCTGTCACCGGTGAGCTTCGTCGAACGCAGCGCCGAAGTGTTCGGTGACCTGCCGGCCGTGATTCACGGCCAGCGCCGCTACACCTGGCGCGAACTGCGCGATCGCTCAGCGCGCCTCGCGGCGGCGCTGCGGGCCTTGGGGATCGGCCGCAACGACACGGTGAGCGTGATGCTGCCGAACACGCCCGAGATGATCGAGGCGCACTATGCCGTGCCGGCCTTGAACGCCGTGCTGAACACCCTGAACACGCGCCTCGATGCCTCGCTGCTGGCCTGGCAGATGCACCACTGCGAAGCCAGGGTGCTGATCACCGACCGCGAGTTCGCGCCGACCATCGCGCCCGCGCTGCGCCTGCTGCGCGACGAGCACGGCCGCACGCCGATCGTCATCGACGTGGCCGACAGCGAATACCTGGGCGCCGGCGAACGGCTGGGCACGCACGAGTACGAGGCGTTGCTGGCAGAGCACGAACCGCTGGCCCGCCTCGAAGGCCCGCAGGACGAGTGGGACGCGATCGCCGTGAGCTACACCTCGGGCACCACCGGCGACCCGAAAGGTGTGGTCACGCACCACCGCGGCGCCTACCTGAACGCGGTGTGCAACGCCGCCACCTGGACCATGCCGCACTTCCCGGTCTACCTGTGGACCTTGCCGATGTTCCATTGCAACGGCTGGTGCTTTCCGTGGACGGTGGCGATGCTCGGCGGTGTGCAGGTGTGCCTGCGCAAGGTCGATGCACCGCACATCCTGGGTGCGATGCGCGACCATGGTGTGGATCACTACTGCGCTGCGCCCATCGTCCACAACCTGCTGATCGCCGCGCCGGCAGAGTTGCATGCCGGCCTCTCTGATGCCGGCCCTTCGGGTGCCGGCCCTTCGGGTGCCGGCCCTTCGGGTGCCGGCCCTTCGAGTGCCGGTCGCAAGAAGATACGCGGCATGGTGGCCGGCGCCGCGCCACCGGCGTCGATGATCGAAGGCATGGCGCAGCTCGGCTTCGACATCACCCACGTCTACGGCCTGACCGAGGTTTACGGCCCGGCCTCGGTGGCGGTGCAGCGCCCGAGCTGGGCGGGCGAGAGCCTGTCGGACCAGACCCGCCTGAACGGCCGCCAAGGCGTGCGCTACCCGCTGCAGGAAGGCATGACGGTGCGCGGTGCCGACGACATGGTCGAAACACCGGCCGACGGCCAGACCATGGGCGAGATAATGTTTCGCGGCAACATCGTGATGAAGGGCTATTTGAAGAACCCGGCCGCCACCGAAAAAGCCTTCGAGGGCGGTTGGTTCCACACTGGTGATCTTGCCGTGATGGAGGCCGACCGCTACGTCAAGATCAAGGACCGCAGCAAGGACATCATCATCTCCGGCGGCGAGAACATCTCGTCGCTCGAAGTCGAGGACGCGCTCTACCGCCACGCCGCCGTGCTTGCCTGCGCGGTGGTCGCGCGGCCCGACGACAAATGGGGCGAGACGCCGGTGGCCTTCGTCGAGTTGCGCCCCACTGCGCACGTCACGGCCCCCGAACTGGTGGCCCACTGCAAGAGCCTGCTGGCCGGCTACAAGGTGCCGCGCGAGATTCGCTTCGAAGAGATTCCGAAAACATCGACCGGCAAGATCCAGAAGTTCGCGCTGCGCGAGCGGGCGCGGGCTGGCGCGGCGGTTGCAGTGGCGGTTACAGCTCCTGCGGCGGTCAAGCCATGAACGCGCCGGATCTCCTGCCCACGACCACCGACGCGCCGGTGCTGCGCAGCCGCGACGCGCGCGGCGTGGTCACGCTGACGCTGAACCGCCCGCTGGCCTTTAACGCCTTGTCGGAAAGCATGCTCGGCGCATTGCAGAAGGAGATCGACGCGGTCGCGGCCGACAACGGTGCGCGCGTCGTCGTGCTTGCCGCCGTCGGCAAGGCGTTCTGCGCCGGCCACGACCTGAAGGAGATGCGCGCCGCGCCGTCGCTGGCCTACTACGGCGCGCTGTTCCGTCAATGCGGCGCGATGATGCTCAGCCTGCAGCACCTGCCCGTGCCGGTGATCGCGCGGGTGCAGGGCATTGCCACGGCGGCGGGCTGCCAGCTGGTCGCGATGTGCGACCTGGCGGTGGCTTCGAGCAGCGCGCGCTTCGCGGTCAGCGGTGTGAACCTCGGCCTGTTCTGCTCGACGCCGAGCGTGGCCTTGTCGCGCAACCTCGGGCGCAAGGCGGCGTTCGAGCTGCTGGTCACCGGCGAGTTCATCGGCGCCGAAGAGGCGCTTGCGAAAGGTCTGCTGAACCGCGTCGCCGCGCCCGATCAACTCGACGCCGAGGTCGAGGCGCTGGTCGCCAGCATCGTCGCCAAGCCGCGCGTCGCGGTCGCGATGGGCAAGCAGCTGTTCTACCGCCAGCTCGAGTCCGGCATCGCCGCCGCGTATGAAGACGCGGCGCAGACGATGGCCTGCAACATGATGGACGGCAGTGCGCTCGAAGGCGTGCAGGCCTTCATCGAGAAGCGGCCGCCGGGCTGGGCGGCGGGTGCGCCAGGCTCAGGTCCAGCGTCACGCTGACCACGCCGTCCTCGCTGTGGCTCTGCTGCAGCGGCAGGCCGCTGTGGGCGAATACCAGCAGCATCGGCGCGTTGCGGGCCAGCACCTCGGCCTCGAAGCGCGCAATGCCGTCGGCCCGCGCGATGCCGGCCAGCACCGCGAGCAGCTTGCTCGAGATGCCTTCGCCGTGCAGGTCTTCCTCGACCGCGAACGCCACTTCGGCCACGCGCTTGCCGTCGGCCGCGGCATGCGCCACGTAGCCGCCGCTGCCGATGATGACTTCCGCATCGCCGCTATTCTCATGACCGCCGGTCGTGACGACGAGCACGACCCGATCCTGAAAATCGGGCTCGCACAGCCGGTCGAGATCGGCTTTCGTCAGTTCGGCTTTGAACGAGAAGTAGCGCAGGTAGACCGACTCGGGTTCGAGGGCGTGGAAGGCAGTCTGCAAGCGCTCGCGGTCGTCTGCGCGAATCGCGCGCACGAGCGCCGGCCGGCCGTGCCGAAGCACGATCGGCTCCGAGAACTGACGTGTCGCATCTGACATGGCATGGCCTTGAGTGATGGCCGCCTACATCCCGCTGTAGTTCGGCCCGCCGCCGCCTTCCGGCGCGACCCAGACGATGTTCTGCGTCGGGTCCTTGATGTCGCAGGTCTTGCAGTGCACGCAGTTCTGCGCGTTGATCTGCAGCCGGTCGCTCTCTTTCCCGTGGCTGTCGGTGGCCTTCACGTATTCGTACACGCCCGCCGGGCAGTAGCGGCTCTCGGGGCCCGCGTACTTCGCAAGGTTGATGTTCACCGGCACGCTCGCGTCCTTCAAGGTCAGGTGCGCCGGCTGGTTTTCGCCGTGGTTGGTGTTGCTGATGAAGACGCTGCTCAAGCGGTCGAACGTGAGCTTGCCGTCAGGCTTCGGATAGACGATCTGCGGGCAGTCGGCCGCCGGCTTCAGGTAGCTGTAGTCGGGCGCGGTGCGGTGGATCGTCCAGGGTGGCGCTTTCACACCCATCAGCGGGAGCAGCCAGTGCTCGATGCCGGTCATGAACGAGCCGACGTACAAGCCCTTCTTGAACCACTGCTTGAAGTTGCGCGACTGGTCGAGCTCGGCGTGCAGCCAGCTGGTCTTGAACGCGGCCGGATAGGCGTTCAACACATCGTGCTGGCGGCCGGCCGTGACCGCCGCGAAGGCCGCTTCAGCCGCCAGCATGCCGGTCTTGATGGCGGCGTGGCTGCCCTTGATGCGCGCTGCGTTCAGGTAGCCGGCCTCGCAGCCGACCAGCGCACCGCCCGGGAACACCGTCTTCGGAAGGCTCAGGATGCCGCCCGCCGTGATGGCGCGCGCGCCGTAGCCGATGCGTTTGCCGCCTTCGAGGTGCGCCCTGATGCTGGGGTGCGTCTTCCAGCGCTGCATCTCCTCGAATGGGCTGAGCCAGGGGTTGGTGTAGTCAAGCCCGACGACCAGGCCGAGCGTGACCTTGTTGTCTTCGAGGTGGTACAGAAAGCCGCCGCCATAGGTCATCGTGTCCATCGGCCAGCCGGCGGTGTGAACCACCAGGCCGGGCTGGTGCTTGCCCGGCACCAGCTCCCACAATTCCTTCACGCCGATGGCATAAGCCTGCGGGTCGCGGTCGGCGTCGAGCTTGAAGCGCTCGATGAGCTGGCGGCCGAGCTGGCCGCGCGAGCCTTCGGCGAACACGGTGTACTTGGCGTGCAGTTCCATCCCGAGCTGGAACTCGCCGGTCGGCACACCGTCCTTGCCGACGCCGAGGTTGCCGGTGGCCACGCCCTTGACGGCACCGGCATCGTCGTAGAGCACCTCGGCCCCTGCGAAGCCGGGGAAGATCTCGACGCCGGCGGCTTCCGCCTGTTGGGCCATCCAGCGCACCACATTGCCCAGACTGACGACATAGTTGCCTTCGTTGTGAAAGCACTCCGGGATCAGCAGCTTCGGCGTGCTGAATGAGTCGGTCTCGGTCAGGAACAGCACCTGGTCGGCCGTCACGGGCTGATTCAGCGGCGCGCCGAGTTCCCTCCAGTTCGGCAGCAGTTCGGTGATGGCGATCGGGTCCATCACCGCGCCGCTCAGAATGTGTGCGCCGGGCTCGGAACCCTTCTCGAGCACGACCACTGAAACCTCCTTGCCCTGCTCGGCCGCGAGCTGCTTCAGGCGGATCGCGGTGGCCAGCCCGGCGGGCCCGCCGCCGACCACCACCACGTCGTATTCCATCGCTTCGCGCGGGCCGTGTTCGGCCAGTATTTCGGCGGGCGTCATGCACTGTCCTTGCGTCGTCTGATGGGCCTTGATTCTAGGGCGGCCGCCCCGCCGCACACGCCTTGTGGGCAGGCCTCCACAGCCCCCGTGGTGCCGCTACGTGCATGCTATCGTCGCCGCGCATTCATTGACGGTTTTGTCGATCACAGGAACAACCCATGAGCTACAACATCGATCTGGCGGGCCGCGTTGCCTTGGTCACCGGCGCGTCCAGCGGCCTGGGCACGCAGTTCGCGAAGACGCTCGCCAAGGCGGGCGCCGGCGTCGTGCTGGCGGGCAGGCGCATGGACCGGCTGAAGGCCTTGCGCGCGGAAATCCAGGCCGATGGCGGCGACGCCCATGTGGTGACGCTCGACGTGACCGACCACGACAGCATCAAGGCCGCCGTGGCGCATGCCGAAACCGAGATGGGCACGCTCGACATCCTCATCAACAACTCGGGCGTGAGCACGACCCAGAAGTTGACCGACATCACGCCCGAAGATTACGACTACATGTTCGACACCAACACCAAGGGCGCGTTCTTCGTCGCGCAGGAAGTCGGCAAGCGCATGCTGGCGCGCGCCAAGGGTTCGGCGCCGGGCACGTTCACGGGCGGGCGCATCGTCAACATCGCGTCGATGGCCGGGCTGAAGGTGCTGGGCCAGATCGGCGTTTACTGCATGAGCAAGGCGGCCGTGATCCACATGACGCGTTCGATGGCGCTGGAGTGGGGCAAGTACGGCATCAACGTGAATGCCATCTGCCCGGGCTACATCGACACCGAGATCAACCACCATCACTGGCAGACCGAGCAGGGCAAGAAGCTGGTCGCGATGCTGCCGCGCAAGCGCGTCGGCCAGCCGCAGGACCTGGACGCGCTGCTGATGATGCTGTGCGCGAACGAGAGCCACTTCATCAACGGCGCAGTGATCCAGGCCGACGACGGGTTTGCGCTTTGAATGCAAGAGACAACTCATTCACCGCAGAGGCGCGGAGAACGCAGAGTTGCGCAGAGTGAATTCAAGTGAATTTATTCCTCTGCGATCCTCTGCGTCCCCTGCGCCTCTGCGGTGGTGAGTTCGGGATTTGAATTGGTCATTGAACCCCGGTTCAACAACGCTCGAACCGTGAGCCGATGAGCCTGCGCGCGCTGACGCTGCTCGAAGCGCGCGTGCTCGGCGTGCTGGTCGAGAAGGCCCACACGGTGCCCGACAGCTACCCGCTGTCGATCAACGCGCTGACGCTCGGCAGCAATCAGAAGACCGCGCGCGACCCGGTGCTGAACGCCACCGACGCCGAGGTGCAGGACGCCGTTGACGGGCTGAAGGGTTTGAACCTAACGTTCGAAGCCAGCGGCTCGCGCGTCACGCGCTACGAGCACAACCTGGGCCGCGCGCTGGCGTTGCCGTCGGCATCGGTGGCCTTGCTGGCGGTGTTGATGCTGCGCGGGCCGCAGACGGTCTCGGAACTGCGGGCCAACGCCGAGCGCCTGCACCGCTTCGCCGACCTGTCATCGGTCGAGGGTTTTCTGGACGAACTCGCCGCGCGCCCGGCCGAGAAGGGCGGGGCGCTGGTCATAAAGCTGCCGCGCGCGCCGGGTGCACGCGAGCCGCGCTGGGCGCAGCTGCTGTGCGGTGCGATCGATGTGTCGGCGCTGCCGGTGGCACTGGATTCGGCAGACTTCGTCGCGGCCAGCGAGTTGGCGTCGCTGAAGACGCAGCAGGCCGCGATGCAGCAGGAACTGGCGGGCCTGCGCGCGCTCGTCGAGCGCTTGTACGACGAACTCGGCGTGGCGCGTGGCGGCTGACGTGGCGACTGAACTCGCAACGCAAGTGCAGGTGCGGCGCGCGACCGAGGCCGACGCGGCCGGCATCGCGCAGGTCCATGTGCAGAGCTGGCGCGCCACCTACCCCGGCATTCTGCCGGCGGCCGAGATCGAACGCCACACGCTGGCGCGGCGCGCCGGCCTGTGGGCGCGGGCATTGCAGACGCCGTTGACCGGCGTGTTCGTCGCCGTGGCGGTCAATGAAGTGCTCGGCTTCGCCAGCACCGGCGCGTTTCGCGTCGAGCCGGCTGGAAGCGACGGCCAAGGCGAAGGCGAATTGAACGCGCTGTACCTGCTGCCCGCCGCGCAGATGCAGGGCACCGGCCGCCGGCTGTTCGATGCCGGCGCACACGCGCTGCGCGACGCCGGCTTCGCGGCGATGCGCTGTTGGGTGCTGCAAGGCAACCCGGCGGTCGCGTTCTATGAGCGCCTGGGCGGTGTGCGCGTGGCGAGCAAGACCTTCACGGTGGACGGCGTGGCGGTCGAAGAACATTGCTACCGTTTCGACCTTTCCTGAGCGCAGGCCCACGATGCGATTCGACCTTCCCGAACAGAAGAAGTTGACCCTCGAGATGGTCATCCCGATCCGCTGGGGCGACATGGACATGATGGGTCATGTCAACAACACGAACTACTTCCGCTACTTCGAGATCGTTCGCATCGAATGGTTCGAGCGCCTCGGCCGCCGCCTGAACCCGGCGGGCGAGGGCATCGTCATCGTCAACACCTTCTGCAACTTCATCAAGCAGCTCGAGTTCCCCGGTGAAGTGCTCGCCCGGCACTACGTGGCCAACCCCGGGCGCAGCAGCTTCGAGGCCTACATGACGCTGGAACGCACCGACGCGCCGGGGGTGATCTGTGCCTCGGGCGGGGCGACGACGGTGTGGGTCGATTTCCCGAAACAGAAGTCGGCGCCGCTGCCGGAGTGGCTGCGCGAGTTGGTGGCGTAGCAAGAGCAAGCGACAACTCATTCACCGCAGAGGCGCGGAGAACGCAGACTTGCGCAGAGCAAGAGAACACTTTCTCTTTGCTTTCCTCTGCGAATCCTCTGCGATTCCTCTGCGAATCCTCTGCGTTCTCCGCGCCTCTGCGGTAGTGAGTTGTCTATTTCGGCGCTGAGGCCCCGGCCCTTTTGAGGTTCAGCAGATTGCCCGCCAGGATCAGCCCGGCTCCCAGCAACGTGAACGCATCGATGCCTTCGGCGTAGAACAGCCAGCCGGCGAGCGCGGTCAGCGGCACGCGCAGAAAGTCCATCGGCACGACCACGGTGGCATCGGCATAGACCATCGCGCGGGCCATGCAGAAGTGCGAGAAGGTGCCGCAGACCGCGATCACGATGACCCATGGCCAGGCCTGCGCCGAGGGCCAGCGCCAGACTTGCAACGCCGGCAGCAGGCCGAGCACCGACTGCACCACCAGCATCCAGAAAATGATCGCCACCGTGCTCTCGGTGCGCGTGAGCTTCTTCACCATGATCACCGACACCGCAAAGCCGACCGCCGCGGCGAGCGCGATCAACTGGCCCGGTGCGATGGCGCCGGTGTGCGGCCGCACGATGATCGCCACACCGACCAGCCCGAGCAGCACCGCCGCGCTTTTCCACAGGCCCATGCGTTCGCCAAGCACGGCCACGGCGAGCACGGCGGTCCACATCGGCATCGTGAATTCGATCGCCACCAGTTGCGCCAGCGGGATCATCGTCAACGCGACGAACCAGCCGAACTGGGCCGCGTAGTGCACCGTGTTGCGGCCGATGTGCTGCGCCAGCCGCTTCGTCTTCATCGCCATGAAGCCGCCGCTGCGGCGAACCAGCGGGTACAGCAACATGAGCCCGATGACCGAGCGCATCTCCATGATCTGAAACACCGCCAGTTCGCGCGTCGCCTCGCGCCCGGCGACTGCCAGCACGACCATCGCCGCGAGCCAGCCCGCCATCCACAGCGCGGCGTTCAGGTTGGAAGGATGTGCGTGCAGCGCCGGCTGCGCGACGCGGTCGCCGGTGGTCGCCATGCTCGGTCAGAGCAGCGCGTACGTCGTGGTGGCATGGGCTGCCAGCACAGCCTCGCCGCGCTTCTCGTCATGCGTGTGGATGTGCACCTCGCCGAACACCAGGCTCCTGCCCATGCGCAGCACCGTGGCCGTGATGCGTGCGCTGCCGGCGCCGGCCGCCACCGGGCGCAGGAAGCTGGTGTTCATCTGCACCGTCGTCATCGGCCGGAATTCGCCGAGCTGCGACATCACTGCCAGCACCATCGCCGTGTCGGCCGCGGCCATCAAGGTCTGACCCGACATGACGTTGCCGGCGTGCACGTGGCGGGGCGTGACCGGCAGCGCCAGCACCACTTCGCCGGGCCGCGCTTCGAGCAGGCGCAGCTCGAGCAGCCGCACCCACTCGGCGAAGACATTGACGAGCGCGTCTTCGAGGAAGGCCTTGTCGAGCGGAGCGGCGATGGTCATGGGGTGCGGCGCAGGGTTCGTGAGAAGAACGTCGGCCGGCAGATTTTAGGCAGGGCCCGACGTAGTACGCTTGCGCATCTGACCCGGGCGGTCGGTCATGTCAACAGGAGGCGGTGAATGAAAAAAGTGTTTCCCAGCGCGGCCAAGGCGCTCGAAGGCGTGGTGCGCGATGGCCAGTTGCTGGCGGTCGGCGGCTTCGGCCTGTGCGGTATCCCCGAGGCGCTGATCGCGGCGCTGCGCGACTCGGGCGTAAAGAACCTGAGCGTGATCTCGAACAACGCCGGGGTCGACGGGTTCGGCCTCGGCCTGCTGCTGGAAACGCGCCAGATCAAGCGCATGATTTCCAGCTACGTGGGTGAAAACAAGGAATTCGAGCGCCAGTACCTGGCCGGTGAACTCGAACTCGAATTCACGCCGCAAGGCACGCTGGCCGAGAAGCTGCGCGCCGGCGGCGCCGGCATCCCGGCGTTCTTCACCCGCACCGGCGTCGGCACCTTGGTGGCCGAGGGCAAGGAAACGCGCGATTTCGATGGTCACGTCTATGTGATGGAACGCGCCCTGGTGCCCGAGGTGTCGCTGGTCAATGCCTGGAAGGCAGACGAGTCGGGCAACCTGATCTTTCGCCGCACCGCACGCAACTTCAACCCGGCGGTGGCGATGGCCGGCAAGGTCACCATCGTCGAGGTCGAAGAGATCGTGCCGACCGGCAGCTTCGACCCCGACTCGGTGCACCTGCCCGGCATCTACGTGCAGCGCATCGTGCTGAATGCGCACCCTGAAAAGCGCATCGAGAAGCGCACGGTTTCCGTACCCACCGCCCAGAAAGCAGGAGCCTGACCATGGCCTGGACCCACGATCAAATGGCCGCCCGCGCGGCGCAGGAGTTGGAAGACGGCTTTTATGTGAATCTGGGCATCGGCCTGCCAACGCTGGTGGCGAACTTCGTTGCGCCCGACATCGAGGTCTGGCTGCAAAGCGAGAACGGCATGCTCGGCATCGGCGCGTTTCCGACCGAGGCCGAGGTCGATGCCGACGTCATCAACGCCGGCAAGCAGACCGTGACGACGATCCCCGGCTCATCGATCTTCGGCTCGCACGACAGCTTCGCGATGATCCGCGGCGGCAAGATCAACCTGAGCATCCTGGGCGCGATGCAGGTCAGCGAGAAGGGCGACCTGGCGAACTGGATGATCCCCGGCAAGATGGTCAAGGGCATGGGCGGCGCGATGGACCTGGTGGCCGGCGTGGCACGTGTGCTGGTGCTGATGGAGCATGTGGCGAAGAAGAAGGACGGGTCGATCGACCTGAAGATCCTGCCGCACTGCACCTTGCCGCTGACCGGCGTGGGCGTCGTCAGCCGAATCATCACCGACCTGGCCGTGCTCGACGTGACGCCGCAGGGCCTGAAGCTGGTCGAACTCGCCGAGGGCGTGACGCGTGAGGACTTGCAGGCCAAGACCGGTGTGCCGATTCGGTGAGCACCGGCGTGCCGGTGCGGTGAGCTGAAAGCCGCTGCGATGCTGTTCATTCCCGATCGGCACGAGGCGCTGCGCGGCGATCCATGGAGCGAGGGCGCGGCGCGCGCCGCGATCGAACGCATAGCGTCGGCCACCTGCGCAGCGTTCGATCCGTGCACGCTCTGGCCAACCCACCCGCGCGATCGCGACGCACCGGAGGCGGCCTTGCCGATGGCGTCGCTCTACCAGGGCGCGGCCGGTGTGATCTGGGCGCTCGAGCGGCTCCAGGCCGATGGCATGGTCGACCTTGGCATCGACTTCCGTGCCACGGTTGCCGGGCTGCTCGAGCACAACCACCGGTTCAACGACGCCGCCGGCATCGCCGCGTCGTCGTACTTTCTTGGCGATTCGGGGCTGCTGCTGCTGCAATGGAAAAAGCTGCGCGACCCGGCCGCGGCCGATGCGCTGTATGCGCTCGCCGAGGACAACCTTCACAACCCGACGCTCGAAGCGCTGTGGGGTTCCCCCGGCACCTTGGTCGCTGTGCTGCACATGCTCGACGACCTGACCGAGCCGGCCGAGCAGCAGCGCTGGCAAGACGTGCTGCAGCGCGGCGTGGCCATTCTGTTGGACCAGATGCATGCGGTGCGCCACAGCCTGCAGCCGCAGACCGAGGCCTGGCTCTGGACCCAGGACATGTATGGCAAGCAGCTCGACCACCTCGGCGCCGGCCACGGCTTCGCGGGCAACCTGTTTCCGGTGTTGCGTGGCGCGCGCTGGCTCGATGCCGCATTGGTCGAGCGCTTCGAAGAACGCGCCGCACACACCCTCGGCGTCGCGGCCGAGCGCGAAGGCAATGCGGTCAACTGGCAGCCGCTTTTCGACCGCGCAGCGGCCGGCTACCCGCCCAAGCCATTGATGCAGGACTGCCACGGCGCGCCCGGCATCATCTGCCGCCTGGCCGGCACGCGCTGAGCCGCGCTGCGTGAACTGCTGGTCGCGGGCGGCGAAGCCGTCTGGGCCGCCGGCCCGCTGGTCAAGCCGCCCGGCCTGTGCCACGGCACCGATGGCAACGGCTATGCGTTCCTGAAGCTGCATGCGATGAGCGGCGAGGCTCGGTGGCTTGAGCGGGCTCGGGCGTTTGCGATGCATGCGATTGCGCAGTCTGATGCGGCGGCGGCCAGCCACGGGATGCACCGCTTCACACTGTGGACCGGCGACCTCGGCCTGGCGCTCTATGTGTCGAGCTGCCTGCGCGTTGACCCGGCGCTTCCGACGCTCGACGTGTTCTGATTGATGGATCAGCGCGTTGCGCCTGGCTCCCTGGCGCTCGCGCGCTGGCGTTGCAACTCGCGGCGCTTCATCGCCAGGTAGTCGTCGCGATCGACCTCGTGCAGTTGCATCGCGTAGCGCTCGGTGGCGTTGAACCAGTCGCGCAGTCGCTTCTCTGACTGATCCGCCGGTGCCGCCGAGACCGCCCCCAGGTAGGACTCGATCGCCAGGTAGTAGCGCATCGTGTTGCGCTCGACCACGCCGCGCACGCCGTCGATGTAGACCGGCTTGCCATCGTCGCCCTTGCCGGTGATGCTGAAGCCGACCTTGTCGCGGCCGGTGGTGGCCAGATAGCCCTGCATTGCCAGGCGCGCCGCCAGGCCATACGCATACGCATACGACATGTGGACGAAACTGCGCTTGTCGTCCAGCGCCACGGCCTCGACCGCCAGCCGGTAGTTGCTGGTGCTGAGCGGCCCGTTCTCGGCCGTCAACTGCATCTTCAGATAGTCGGCGCCACTGGCCTGCAGCCTGTAGTTGAAGTCGACGCGGTAGGCGTCGTCGATCGCCTGGTCGAACTTGCGGCCGACCGCCACGCCGAGGACTTCGTTCGGCGCCTTGCCGGAGGCGCTGCAGTGCTTCACGTTGAGGTGCAGCATCAGCAGGTCGCACCAGTGGTCGGTGCCTTGCAGGGCCGGCGACACGGTGGCGAAGGGCTGGTCGATGACGGCGTACACATCGCCCTTCAGTTCACCCGACGACTGGGCCGACTCGAGCAGCAGCGGGCGCTGGAACGGGTTGTTGGCCAGTTTGTCACGCAGGCTGTCGTGACGGGCGCGCAGGGCGGCTGCGTCCTGCGCGTGGGCCGGCGCCAGACCGACAAGACACGCCAGGCCGAGGGCCAGCGCCATCCGTATGAACATACCGCGCCGCAGCGCGGCCGCGTTCGGAAACCAACGATGCTTCATGGGCTTGCCTCCATGCACGCTCAAAGCCAGTACTGCCACAGCCGCGCGAACATCTCCTTGACGCGCAGGTCAACGCTGCGCCGTTGCCACTGCGCCAACGTGACCTCGTCCGATTGCGCCAAGTCAGCCTCGAACGAGGCCCGCATGCGTTGGCCAAATTCTGCGCCCAGCACCACGGCGTTCAACTCCTGGTTGTGCAGAAAGCTGCGCCAGTCGAGGTTCGTCGAGCCGACTGTCGACCACACGCCGTCGATCAACGCGGTCTTCGCATGCAGCACCACGTCCCGGCGTTCGAACAGGCGCACGCCTGCGCTCAGCAGCTCGTCGTAATACGAGCGCCCGGCGTGGAATACCAGCGCCGAATCGGTGCGGGCCGGCAGCACCAGCTTCACATCGACCCCGCGCCCCACCGCTGCCTTCAGCGCGCTGCGCAGCTGCGGGTCGGGCACGAAGTAGGCGTTCGTCAGCAGCACCTCGCGCCGGGCTGCGTCGATGGCGGAGATCAGCGTGGCGTAGATCAGGCTGTAGGGATCGTCGGGCGAACTGCCGATGGCGTGGACGACTTCCTTGCCCTGGGGCACCAGCGTCGGGAAATAGTTGCGCGCGGGCAGCGGCTCGCCTTGCTGCCGGGCCCAGGTTTCGAGAAAGAGCTTCTGCAACTCGGCCACCACCGGGCCGTCGATCTGCAGGTCGGTGTCGCGCCAGCCGGAGCCGCCGGGTCGCGCCTTGTTGCCCCGGCTGAAAGAGCCCGAGCTGTACACGCTGCTGATGTTGATGCCGCCGAGGAATGCCGTGCGGCCATCGACGACCAGCAGCTTGCGGTGGTCGCGCTGGTTCACATCCCACCCCGCTTTCGCGCTGAGCGGGTTCACCGGGTTGAACTCGAGCACCTTGATGCCGGCATCCGACAGCCGCGTGAAGAACTCGGCCGGTGTGCCCAGCGTGCCCACGCCGTCGTGGATCAGGTTCACCTGCACGCCTTGCCGCTGCCTGGCGATCAACGCATCGGCGAAGCGCTTCCCGACCTCGTCGTCTTCGAGGATGTAGGTCTCCATGTTGATGTGATCGCGCGCGGCTTCGATGGCGGCGAACATGGCACGGTAGGTGCTCGGCCCGTCCAGCAGCAGCTCGACCTTGTTGCCGCCCAGCAGCGGGCTGTCGGAGATGGCTTGTTCGAGTGCGAGGTGGCGCTTCAGCACATCGGTGGGGCCGGCGCCGTCGCCGAGGCCATCGAGGATCGCCTTGCTGCGCGCCGCCGACAGCGGGCCGCGCGTGCCGTCGATCTGCGGCGCCCGGGCGCTGCGGGCCATGTCGGGCACGATGCGCGGAAACGAGCTGCAGGCGCCGAGCAGTGCCAGTACTGCGGCGCCCGCGCACAACCTAACGCGCGGCATGAGGGGTGCCATCACGCGGCCCATCACCGCCTTCCGCCGGCCGCCGCCGGGCGCTGCGCCAGAGCACGGGCCGCCGCGTCGATCAGCGCCGGCCCGTGATAGATGAACCCGGTGTAGAGCTGCACCAGGTCGGCCCCGGCATCGAGCTTGGCGAGTGCGCCGGCAGCGCTCATCACCCCGCCCACGCCGATGATCGGGAAGGCTTTGCCAAGTGCCCTGCGCAGTTGCGCGATGACGCGATTCGAGGCGTCGAACACCGGCGCGCCCGACAGCCCGCCGGCCTCGTCGCCATGCGCCATGCCGGCCACGGCGGTGCGTGCGATCGTCGTGTTGGTGGCGATCACACCGTCGATCGCGTGGCGCTTCAAGGCCGCGGCAATCGCCTTCACCTGACCTGCATCGAGGTCGGGTGCGATCTTCACGAACACCGGCACGTTGCGGCCATGCCGGGCCGCGAGCGTTGCCTTGCGTTCCTGCACTGCGGCCAGCAGCGCGTCGAGCGCGGCGTCGCTTTGAAGCTCGCGCAAGCTCGTCGTGTTCGGGCTCGAGATGTTCACGCAAACGTAGTCGGCATGCGCGTAGACGCCGTCCAGGCACAGCAGATAGTCATCGACCGCGCGCTCGATCGGCGTGGCCGCGTTCTTGCCGATGTTCAGGCCGAGGATGCCGCCCTGGCCGCGAAAGCGCGCCCGCTTCACATTCGCGACGAAGGCCGCCAGGCCGTCGTTGTTGAAGCCAAGCCGGTTGATCAGCGCGTGCGCTTCGGGCAGGCGGAACATGCGCGGCTTCGGGTTGCCGGGCTGGGCTTTTGGGGTGACGGTGCCGACCTCGATGAAGCCGAAGCCCATCGCGCCCAGGCCGTCGATGCAGCGGCCGTTCTTATCCAGGCCTGCCGCCAGGCCGATGCGGTTCGGGAAGCGCAGGCCTGCCACGGTGACCGGGTCGTTGACACGGGCCTGCGACCACAGGCATTGCAAGGGCGTGTTCTGGAAGCGCGCCAGCGCGCCGAGCGTGAGGTCGTGGGCATGTTCAGGATCAAGACCAAACAGGAAGGGGCGGGCGAGGGGATAAGGCAGCAACGACATAAGGCCGGCATTGTCGCAAAGGGTGGTTGCGCGGCGCGTAGACTCGTTCGCAGCCTGATCCAACGCAAGGGAATGCGACCATGACAACCGGCCCGGATTCGACCCGCCTGGAACACGACAGCTTCGGCGCCATCGCGGTTGCGAGCGATGCGCTGTGGGGCGCGCAGACGCAACGCTCGCTGCTGCACTTCGACATCTCGATCGAGCGCATGCCGCGTGAGCTGCTGATGGCGCTGGCGCAGGTCAAGCGCTGCGCAGCGTTCGTGAACCGCGAGCTGGGCGGGCTCGACGCTGCGAAGGCCCAGGCCATCGTCGCGGCCGCCGACGAGGTGCTGGCGGGCCGTCACGACGCCCAGTTCCCGCTCTCGGTCTGGCAGACCGGCTCGGGCACGCAGACCAACATGAACGTCAACGAGGTCGTCGCCAATCGCGCGAGCGAACTGATGGGTGGCCTGCGCGGCGACGACCGTCTGGTGCATCCGAACGACGAGGTGAATCGCAGCCAGTCGTCGAACGATGTCTTCCCGACGGCGATGAACGTGGCTGCGGCGGATGCGATCACGCATCGCCTGCTACCGTCGCTGGCGATGCTGCGCGCGACACTGGCGGCCAAGGCGGCGACCACGACGATACCGATTGTGTTCTACGTAGCGGGCGATCCGGTGGAAATGGGGCTTGTCACCAGCCTCAGCCGGCCGGGTGGCAACCTCACCGGCATAACTGGGTTGAGCGCGGAGATAGGACCGAAGCGGCTTGAGCAGTTGCATGAGCTGCTGCCTACAGCCGTCAACTTCGCCTTGCTCGTCAACCCGACCAGTCCCGCTCAAGCCAACCCGCAATCTCAAGACCTGCAGGCGGCGGCCCGTAAGCTTGGACTGCAACTCCACGTCCTGCGTGCCGGCACCGAACGG
>JANXZA010000179.1 GCA_025355745.1 Rhizobacter sp.
GAACGCGCCTTCGGTCAGGTCGACCACCTTGACGACTTCGATCAGCCGGTTCAGGTGCTTGGTGATCTGCTCGATGACTTCGTCCGAACCGCTGGTGACGATGGTCATGCGCGACAGCGAGGCATCTTCGGTGGTCGCGACGGTCAGGCTCTCGATGTTGTAGCCGCGCGCCGAGAACAGCGCAACCACACGCGACAAGGCGCCGGGCTCGTTTTCGAGCAACAAGGCAATGATGTGTTTCATGAGGATTGAGGGAGTTGGGGTGCGCTCTTCAGTGCCGCCGGCGGTAACCAGAAGACCTTGGCCACACCCGGCCAAAAAAAGGTGCCGCTCAGCGAGCGATCAGAGGTCTTCGGAGCCGAGCAGCATCTCGCTGATGCCCTTGCCCGCCTGCACCATCGGCCAGACGTTTTCGGTCGGGTCGGTGCGGATGTCGAGGAACACGGTGCGGTCCTTCAGGCGGATCGCCTCGCGCAGCGCGCCCTCCACATCCGATGGCTTCTCGACCTTCAGCCCAACGTGGCCGTACGCCTCGGCGAGCTTCACGAAGTCGGGCAGCGCGTCCATGTAACTGTGCGAATAGCGCCCGCCATAGTCGATCTGCTGCCACTGCCGCACCATGCCGAGGTAGCGGTTGTTCAACGAGACGATCTTCACCGGCGTCTTGTACTGCAGGCAAGTCGAGAGCTCTTGAATGCACATCTGGATCGAGCCCTCGCCGGTGACGCAGAACACATCGGCCTCAGGCTTGGCGAGCTTGATGCCCATGGCATACGGCAAACCCACGCCCATCGTGCCGAGGCCGCCGGAGTTGATCCAGCGGCGCGGCTCGTCGAAGCGGTAGTACTGCGCGGCCCACATCTGGTGCTGGCCGACATCGGACGTGATGTAGGCGTCGCGATCCTTGGTCAGTTCCCAGAGCTTTTCGATCACGTACTGCGGCTTGATGACCTCGGTGCTGTTCTTGAACTTCAGGCACTCGCGCTTGCGCCATTCGTTGATCTGGCCCCACCACGCCGACAACGCCGCCGCGTCGGGCTTGGCATGCGCCTCGCGAATCTGCGCGATCAACTCCTGGAGCACGTCCTTCACATCGCCGACGATCGGGATGTCGACCTTGACGCGTTTGGAAATCGACGACGGGTCGATGTCAACGTGAATGATCTTTCGCTCGACCGAGGCGAAGTGCTTCGGGTTGCCGATCACGCGGTCGTCGAAGCGCGCGCCCACCGCCAGCAGGACGTCGCAGCTTTGCATCGTCATGTTGGCTTCATAGGTGCCGTGCATGCCCAGCATGCCGAGGAACTTCGGGTCGCTGGCCGGCATTGCGCCCAGGCCCATCAGCGTGTTTGTGACCGGGTATCCCAGCAGGTTGGCGAGTTCACGTAATTCGGCCGAGGCATTGCCCAGCACCACGCCGCCGCCCGTGTAGATGTAGGGGCGTTTCGCGGCAAGCAGCAACTGCACGGCCTTGCGGATCTGCCCGCCATGGCCCTTGCGCACCGGGTTGTACGAGCGCATCTCGACCCGCTCGGGGTAGACGAACGGCGCCTTGTGCATCGACACGTCTTTCGGGATGTCGACCACCACCGGCCCCGGGCGACCGGTGCGCGCGATGTGAAAGGCCTTCTTCATCGTCAGCGCCAGATCGCGCACGTCCTTAACCAGGAAGTTGTGCTTGACGATCGGGCGGGTGATGCCCACCGTGTCGCATTCCTGAAAGGCATCGAGGCCGATCGCGGGCGTCGGCACCTGCCCGGTGATGATCACCATCGGGATCGAGTCCATGTATGCGGTGGCAATGCCAGTGACCGCGTTGGTGACACCCGGGCCCGAGGTCACCAGCGCCACGCCGACTTCGCCCGACGCTCGGGCATAGCCATCGGCGGCGTGCACGGCCGCCTGCTCATGGCGCACCAGGACATGCTCGATGGTGTCTTGCTTGTAGAGCGCGTCGTAGATGTACAGAACGGCACCGCCGGGGTAGCCCCAGAGGAACTTGACGCCTTCGGCTTGAAGGCAGCGGACCAGGATTTCCGAGCCGTTCGGCTCGCCGGAGGGCTGGGCTGACGCCGAGGCGGCGCGCGCAACTTCCGCAGTTGACATTTCCATGGGAAACCTTTGTGAATTTCTCTGACGAAAAACCATCGGTGCGCCTCTCCGCGTCCTCGTGAGACGGGTGTGGTGCCTGAGGGCCGATTCGCCGCGCTGCCGTGATCGGGCGCTGCGAGAATCAGCCGGATTCGTTTTGCAACCGAGCATTATGACACCGCATTTTCAGCGCGCCGGACGGGTGAGATAATCCGCTCCGTCTTTCCTGGCGATGGCCTGAAGCGCGCTCCCCTTGGCATCAGAAAAAGAACTCTCCGACTTCCTCAAGAGCGTTGAAAAGCGCGCCTTCAAGCGCGCGTTCTATGCGGTTCGCGACGAGGATGCCGCGCTCGATATCGTGCAGGACACGATGATCCGTCTTTCCGGCAAATACGCCGATCGCCCCGCCGCCGAACTTCCGCTTCTGTTCCAGCGCATCCTGTCGAACGCCACGATGGACTGGTTTCGCCGCCAGAAGGTGCGCAACGCCGTGGTCCGGAACTTTTCCGACTTCGAAGCGCCTGGTGGCGACGGCGATTTCGACATCCTCGAAACCCTCGAGGCGCTGGGCGGCTCGATGGCCACCGAAAGCGCCGCCGACTCCGTGTCGCGGGAGCAGATCTTGCTAGCCATCGACGCGGCAGTTGCCGATCTGCCGGGCCGTCAACGCGAAGCCTTCCTGCTGCGTTACTGGGAGGAACTTGATGTTGCGGAGACGGCCGAAGCGATGGGCTGTTCGCAGGGAAGCGTCAAGACGCACTGCTCGCGAGCGGTCCACGCGTTGGCAAAAGCGCTGCAGGCCAAGGGAATTGCACCATGAACACGATGAACACCTCAGCGTCGCTCGCGATGCTCGAATCGATGCAATCACGGTTCGGGTTGCGCGTGGCGGCGCGTTTGAGCACGCAGGCCGAAGCGCTGGGCGCTGACATCTCCGAGCGCTTGCGTTTCGCCCGCGAACAGGCCCTCGTGCACGCGCGGAACGCCCACAGCGCCGAGACCGTAACGACGGTTGGCGTAACGAAGTCTGGCGTCGCCATCCTCGGCCGGTCGAGCCCCGGCTGGTGGATCAAGGTCGCGTCGATCTTGCCAGCCATCGCCCTGGCCGGCGGTTTGATGTTGATTCAGCATTGGCAGGATCGCACGCAGATCTCGGTCGCCGCCGAGGTCGATGCGGCGCTGCTCGCCGACGACCTTCCTCCGAGGGCCTATAGCGACGCGGGCTTCGTCGAATTCTTGAAGACACCGCGCGAGTGACCCAGGCGGCCATGATGCGCGCCGCAGTGGCGCACCGGGCCGCCGCAGGTTGCCGATTGGCAGTCCTGGCGCTCGGCCTGGTCACGGCTCTCGCGATGTCGCTGCCGCTTCAGTCCGTTGCACAAGGTGGCGCCTCTGGCGCCGCCACCGCCGGGGCGTCGGCGCCCCCGTCGCGTTCGCCGACAACCGTGCGTGGTGGCGGTAAAGCTGCTGTGGAACAAGGCATCCGTTGGCGTGACCTGAAAGCGTCGCAACAAGCTGCGCTGAAGCCGCTTGAGCAGGACTGGTCCGGCATCGACACGCCGCAAAAGCAGAAGTGGCTGCAGCTGGTGGCGCGCTTCCCGAAGATGTCAGCCCCGGAACAAGATCGGATCCAGGCGCGGATGGCGGACTGGGCCAAACTCACTCCCAAGGAACGCGGCCAGACGCGACTGAATTTCGAAGAGGCGCGGCAGTTGCCGAGCCAGGATCGACAAGCCCGGTGGGACGCCTACCAGGCGCTCCCGGCTGAACAAAAACGCCAGTTGGCTGCGCGTGCTGCGCCGGTGGCAGCATCGATTACTGCCACCGACACGGCCCGCAAACCCGATACCGCCGATGCCCGCACTGATCGGCCCGACAAAGCCGCCCGCGACGCTGCGTTGGCCAAGTCGAACATCGTGCCGAACCCTGCGTTCGCCAACCGGCCCGGATCAGTGAGCCCGACCGTAGTGCGCGCCGGCCCCGGCGCCACCACCACCTCGATTTCGAAGCGCGCAACACCGCCCTCGCACCAGCAAACCGGCTTGCCGAAGATCGCAGCCACGCCCGAGTTCGTCGATCGCAACACCTTGTTGCCGCAACGTGGCCCGCAAGGTGTTCCGCTCCACTCCGAAGCGGCTTCCGGCCCGCCGCGCTCGCAGCGGCAATGACCCGATCGGCTCGACCCGACGTGGCCAGCGCCTCGGCCGTGGTAGCAGTGCCCAAAGCCCGCGCATCCGCGACACCCAGCCTGGCGCGCCGCATGGCTTCGTTCGCCTACGAGGGCCTGCTGCTGTTCGGCATCGGCCTGATTCCCGGGGCGATTGGCGCGCTGTTCGTGGCATTGACCGGGCACCAGCACCCGCTGCAAAGCGACGCGGCGTTGCGCGTCATCACGCTCACTTTGTACGCGATCTACTTCACCTGGTTCTGGTCGGCGCGCGGCCAGACCTTGCCGATGCGGACCTGGCACCTGCAGGTCGTCACCAACGACGGCAAGCGCTTGTCGCAGCCACGCGCGCTGGCCCGCTTCGTCGCCAGTTGCGCCTGGTTTGCACCGGCCGCCGTGCTGGCATCAGTCAATGACTGGACCCGCTGGCAAGGCCTGACAGCGGCCTTCATCGGCGTGGTGGGCTACGCGCTGCTGGCCCTGTTGCACCCGCGCCGTCAGTTCTGGCACGACGCACTGTGCGCGACCCAGATCATCGACGCAGCGCCCACCAAGTCGAGGTGATCACGAAAGTGAGCCCCGGGCACAATCCCGGCGCATGAGCAACCCCCACAAAGGCCGCACCGGCATCGACCGGATGATTCACGCCGCCGGCTACTCCATAGCGGGCTTGTCGGCGGCCTATCGCGGCGAAAGCGCCTTTCGGCAGGAGTTCTGGCTTGCCACCGTGCTGGTGCCTGCCGCATTCTGGGTCGGCCGCAGCTGGGTCGAGGCGGCACTGCTGATCGGCTCGACCATGTTGGTGCTCATCGTCGAACTGCTGAACTCAGGCATCGAGGCCGCGATCGACCGAGTGTCATTCGAATGGCACGATCTTTCGAAGCGCGCCAAGGACCTGGCGAGTGCGGCGGTGATGCTGTCGCTGGCGTTGTGCGCAGGCATCTGGCTGACGGCGTTGTGGCAGCGCTTTGCCTGAGCGATCGACATTACAAGCAGCTTGGCTGCGCCCGACTTTCACAGGCCGAAGCAGCCCATTCTTCAGCGTCAGATCGCCGCGTCGTCCGTCTCGCCGGTGCGGATGCGCACCACCTGCTCGACCGATGTGACGAAGATCTTGCCGTCGCCGATCTTGCCCGTCTTGGCGGCCTTGACGATGGCCTCGATGCAGCGATCCACATCCCCGTCGCGTGTCACCACCTCGATCTTCACCTTGGGCAGGAAGTCGACCACGTATTCAGCGCCGCGGTACAGCTCGGTGTGGCCTTTCTGGCGTCCGAAGCCCTTCACCTCGGTGACGGTCAAGCCCGTCACACCGACCTGCCCGAGTGCCTCTCGCACCTCTTCGAGCTTGAACGGTTTGACAATCGCGGTGATCTGTTTCATGACCAGCTCCTGCAAGTTGAATTGAATGTAGTCTAGTTGTCGCAGGAACGTCAGCGCCTTGAAACCACCAACTCACCACCGCGCAGGCGCGGAGAAGGCAGAGGTTCGCAGAGAAGACAATTCACTTTCTTGAAATTACGCTGCGCAACTCTGCGTTCTCCGCGCCCCTGCGGTGAGTGAGTTGTCTCTTGCCTTAAAGCGCTTCGACAGGCCCCGAACTCTCAGGCGCGGAACTTCGAGGTGATCGGGTAGCGCCAGTCGCGACCGAAGGCACGGTGCGTGATGCGGATGCCGACCGGCGCCTGGCGCCGCTTGTACTCGTTGACCTTGATGAGCCGCGTGACGCGCTCGACGTCCGCCGGGTCGAACCCGGCCCGGACGATTTCATCGAGGCCTTGATCGTCTTCCATGTAGCGCTGCAGGATGGCGTCGAGCACCTCATACGGCGGCAGGGAATCCTGATCCTTCTGGTCCGGGCGCAACTCGGCCGAGGGCGGCCGCGTGATGATGCGATCCGGGATCACCTCGGCGCCCTGCGCATTGCGCCACCTGGCGAGCCGGTACACCAGCGTCTTGGCCACATCCTTGATGACGGCGAAGCCACCCGCCATGTCGCCGTACAAGGTGCAGTAGCCGGTCGCCATCTCGCTCTTGTTGCCGGTCGTCAGCACGATGGATCCGAACTTGTTCGACAAGGCCATCAGCAAGGTGCCGCGCACCCGCGCCTGGATGTTTTCTTCGGTGGCGTCCTCGGCCCGACCGGCGAACTCGCCAGCGAGCGTCTTCAGGAACGCATCGAACATCGGCACGATCGAGATCTCGTCGTAGCGCACGCCCAGGCGCTGCGCCATGTCGCGCGCATCGAGCCACGAAATCTCGGCGGTGTAGGGCGAGGGCATCATCAGCGTGCGGACCCGCGCCGCGCCCAATGCATCGACGGCAATCGCCAGCACCAGGGCCGAATCGATGCCGCCGCTCAGGCCGATGATCACGCCGGGAAAGCCGTTCTTGTTCACATAGTCGCGCACGCCCACAACCAGCGCGGCCCAGGCCTGCGCCTCCAGCGCCGGCACCTCGGCGACCGGCCCGCTGGGCACCGGCCCGGTAGGCGCCGGCTCGGTCATCTGCACCTGCAGCAGCGCCTCATCGAACATCGGTGCCCGTGCCTGCACCGCGCCCGCGGCGTCGAGCGCGAACGAGGCGCCGTCGAACACCACTTCGTCCTGCCCGCCCGCCAGGTGCGCGTACAGCAGCGGCAGGCCAAGGGCGCGAGCGCGCGCCGCCATGCGCGCCTCGCGCTCTGCCAGCTTGCCGAGGTGGAACGGCGAGGCGTTGATGACGCAAAGCACCTGCGCGCCGGCGGCTTTCGCGATCTGCCCCGGCTCGTCGAACCAGGCGTCTTCGCAAATCATCACACCGAACTTCAGGCCCTGCACTTCGAACACCAGCGCAGGCAGATCGGCGTCGCGGCCCGAGGCGAAATAGCGTCGCTCGTCGAACACCTGGTAGTTGGGCAACTCGCGCTTGCAATAGGTCGCCAGCACCTGCCCCCCCGACAACAGCGAGGCCGCGTTGTAGCGCTGCGGCACCGAGACCGAGTTCGACCTAACATCGCCGCGAGCGCCGAACTGATGCGGGTGGCCGACGACGACGAACAGGCCCGCGCAATCGGCGAGTTGGCGCGCGCAATCGGCCAGCGCCTCGGCGCAGGCCTGCATGAAGGCGGGGCGCAGCAGCAGGTCTTCGGGTGGGTAACCGCACAGCGCGAGTTCGGGCGTGAGCACGAGGCGCGCCCCTTGCGCATAGGCCAGGCGCGCCGCGTCGATGATCTTGCGGCTGTTGCCGGCCAGGTCGCCGACGGTGGCGTTGATCTGCGCCAGCGCGACGCCGACCGAAGGTGAAACTGACATGGGCAGGATGCGATGCAAGACGAGAGCCAGGGGAGCCGCGAGCGGCCAGCGATGGAAGCGAAATCAACCGGTACTGCCGGGCGGTCTGCCGCTGCTGAACATGTTATTCGAGTCTTCGACGACCCTGCCGCCATCAACCCCGAGCAATGGAACGCGCTGCTCGATGCGCAACCCGCCTCGACGCCGTTCATGCGCCACGAGTACCTGCTGGCCCTGCACCGCTCCGCCAGCGCGAGCAGCGCCACCGGCTGGACGCCGCAGTTCCTGGCCGTCACCGAAGGCACGACCCTCGTCGCCGCCTGCCCGCTGTACCTGAAGGCCCACTCCTACGGCGAGTACGTGTTCGACTGGGCCTGGGCCGATGCCTACCAGCGCCACGGCCTGCGCTACTACCCGAAGCTGCTCGACGCCGTGCCTTTCACGCCGGTACCGGGGCCGCGCCTGCTGGCGCGCGATCTGGCCAGCCGGCGCCTGCTGCTGCGGGCGATGCAGCAGCTCGCGGCCGACGCAAAATTGTCGTCGGCGCACCTGCTGTTCCTCGACGACGCTGACCAGCAAGCCGCCATCGCCGAAGGCTGGATGATGCGCAGCACGGTGCAGTTCCACTGGGTCCAGCGCGAGCCGCAGCCTTACCTGTCGTTCACCGATTTCCTGGCCAGCCTGCAACGCGAAAAGCGCAAGAAGATCCAGCAGGAGCGCCGGCGCGTGGCCGACGCCGGCGTCACTTTCACGGAACTCGAAGGGTCCGCGATCACCCCAATCGACTGGGACTTCTTCTACCGCTGCTACGAGCAGACCTACCGCGAACACCGCTCGACGCCCTACCTCACGCGCGACTTCTTCGAGCGCATGGCGGCGGGCATGGCAGCGAACTGGCTGATGTTCGTCGCCTGGCATGACGGGCAGCGCATCGCGACGTCGCTGGTGGCGATCGACCCGCAGCGCCGCGTCGCGTTCGGCCGCTACTGGGGCGCGGTGGTGCACCTGCCGTGCCTGCATTTCGAGGCCTGCTACTACCGACCGTTGGCCTGGTGCATTGCGAACGGTTATCAGCGTTTCGAAGGCGGCGCGCAGGGCGAGCACAAGATGGCGCGCGGCCTGTTGCCGGTGCAGACCTGGTCGGCGCACTGGCTCGCGCACCCGCAGTTCTCGCAGGCCGTGGCCGACTTCCTGGCGCGCGAGGGCGAGGGCGTGGCCAACTACATGGACGAGTTGAACGAGCGGCGCCCGTTCAAGAGCGGCGCCGAATGACGGAGCCCGCGCGCCACCTTCACGCGAGGGCGAATCCGGCCATGCTCAGGGCTTGAAGTCGCCGGCGTAGGCCGACACGAAGTTGCCCGGCGTCAGGTACGTGCGCAGCGCCGCGTTCACCTGCTCCAGCGTGAGGGCTCCCAACGCGGCATCGACGCGGGCCGACAACGCGAACGTCCGGTCGAGGTACAGGTTGTTGACCAGCGCCTGCGCCAGGTTCGCATCCTGCGCCCGCGACAGCTGGCGAAGGCTCAGCAGCCCGACCTTGCCCTCGGCCAGCTCCTTGGCCGTGAAGCCATCCTTCAGCGCCCGTGCCACCTCTTCGCGGAAGGCCGCCTCGACCTTCGCGCGGTTCTGCGGCGCGAAGATGGCGTAGGCCTGCCACGGCGAGTTGCGCTCGATGTTGTTCCATTCGATATTGCTGCCCACGCCGTACGACAAACCTTCGCCTTCGCGGATTCGCATCCACAGGCGCGAGCTGCTGCCCGCGCCCAGCAGATGATTGGCCATCGACAGCGCCGGGTAGTCGGCGTCGGTGTCGTTCAGCGCCACGCCCAGGCGCGTCAGCATCGTGGCGTTCTGCTTGTCGGGCGTGATGAGGACAAGGCGCTCGGGCTTCACGGCCAGCAGCGGCTGCGGCACCCGCGTGAACGGCGCGCCGCTGGCCCAGTCGGCGAAGCCGGCTTGCAAGGCCGCGCGCACTTGCGTCGCGTCCATGTCGCCGACCGCCGCGAACTCACCCTTGGCAGCACCGTAGAAGCGGCGGTGAAAGGCGCGTACATCGTCGATCGTGAGGCGGTTCACGTCGTCGATGATCTCGTCGAAGCTGCGGGCGTAACGCACATCGCCGCGCGGGTACGGGTTGCCGAGTCGCGCCAGCGCGTTCGCCGCCAGCGCGTCGGGTTCCTTGCGCTGCCGTTCGATGCCCGTCAACGTGCGCTGGCGCTGCTCGACCAGCGCGGCGGCGGGGAACGCCGGGCTGCGCAGCATCTCGCTGACCAGGGCGATCGCGGCCGGCAGCTGCTCGCGCCGCGATGCCAGGGTCACCGTCACGCGGCCGGGCGTGCTGCTGACGCTCAACTCGGTGCGAAGCTGGTCGAGCCGGTCCTGGAACTGCTCGCGGCTCATGGCCCGCGTGCCTTTGTCGAGCAAGGCGGCGGCGAAGTCGGACGCGTCTTTCTGGCCGAACAAACTCTTTGCGTCGCCGAAGCGCAAGCTCAGCACCGCCTGCACCGCGCCGCCGCGTGTCCCTTTTGGCAACAACGCTGCCTTCACGCCGCCCACACTGAAAGTCTGGGTACGGGCGTCGAGATTCGCGGGTGTGGCATCGAAGGCCTCGACCTTCGCGGCCGCCGCCTGCGGCTTAAAGCCTTGCATGGTCTGCGCGATGTCGGTGCGCTGCGGCGCCGGTGGGCGCTCGGGCTTGTCGGTCGGCAGGTAGGTGCCGAGCGTGCGGTTCGCCGGCACCAGGTATTGCTCTGCCACCCGCTGCACATCGGCCAGCGCCACGTCGCGCACACGGTCGCGGTTCAGGAAGAACAGGCGCCAGTCGCCGATCGCGATCGACTCCGACAACGCAATGCCCACCGTCTGCGGGTTCGTGAACGACTGCTCCCAATCATTCAGCCACTTGAGTTTCGAACGCGCCAGTTCATCGGCGGTGACGGGCTCGCGACGCACGCCTTCGACGCTGGCGAGCAACTCGGTGCGCGCCTTGTCCACGTCCTGACCCGGCGCCAGGCTGGCGCTGGCGACGAAGACACCAGGGTCGCTCAGGCCCTCGGCCGAAGCCGACGTGCCCGATGCCAACCCGCCCACGGTCAACCGCTTGTGCAGGCGCCCGGAGGGTGTGTCGCCAAGGATCAGCGCGAGCATCTCGACGGCGGCGTTGTCAACAGCCGACCCCGGCGGCGTGTGATAGCCGGCGAACAACATCGGCGCACCGCCGGCCCGCCGCAACGTCACGCTGCGTTCGCCGTCCTGGGCCGGATCGAGCGTGTACAGGAGCGGCAACTTGCGCGTCGGCTTCGGAATCTTGCCGAACGCGTCGGCAACCCAACGCAGAACCTGAGCGGTATCGAATTTGCCGGCGACGATCAGGCTTGCGTTGTCGGGCTGGTAGTACAGGCGGTAGAACGCCTGCAGGCTCGGGATGTCGACGTTCTCGACATCGGCGCGCGCGCCGATCGTGCTGTGGCCGTAGTTGTGCCAGTCGAACATCAACGCCATCGTGCGCTGGAACAGGATGTTGCCGGGGCTGTTCTCGCCGCGTTCCAGTTCGTTGCGCACCACCGTCATTTCTGTGTCCAGATCCTTGCGCGACACGAAGCTGTTGACCATCGCGTCGGCTTCCCACTCGATGTACCACTTCAGGTTCGCATCGTTGGCCGCAAAGCTGGCGAAGTAGTTGGTGCGGTCCAGGCTGGTGGTGCCGTTGAACGACAGGCCGCGCTGCTCGAGCACGGCCTTCGGCTCCTTCGTCGTCGGCGTGCCCTTGAACAGCATGTGCTCCAGCAGGTGGGCCATGCCGGTCTCGCCGTAGCCCTCGTGCCGCGAGCCGACGCGGTAGGTCAGGTTGACGGTGGTGGTGGGCTTGGAGTCGTCGGCCACGAGCAGCAGTTGCAGCCCGTTCGCGAGCCGGTACTCGTCAATGCCTTCAACCGAGGTGACGGCCCGCACGCCGGCCGGCAGGGGCTGCGCCGGTGGTTGCGCTGGTGGTTGCGCTTGTGGTTGCACCTGCGCTTGAGACGGCGGGCTGAGCGCCAGGATCAGCAGGAAAGGGGCCAGGAAACGCAGGGACTTCGGCATTGGCACAGCAGTGAAATTTGCAGCGTGCGAGTGTAGGTTCGCAGGCAATGCCCCTGCGCGGCGCTGGGGCCGGCCCTGCCCCGCTCTGCCCGTCCTGACCTATGCCTTCTTCAGCCCCGCCTGGTAGCAGCGGATGCCCTCGACGATTTCCTGCTTCGCCGATTCCGGCCCTTCCCAGCCCTGCACCTTGACCCACTTGCCGGCCTCGAGATCCTTGTAGTGCTCGAAGAAATGCTGGATCGCCTTCAGGCGCATCTGGTTCATGTCTTCCGGCTTCTGCCAGTGGGTGTAGATCGGCAGGATCTTGTCGATCGGCACGGCCAGCAGCTTGCTGTCGCCACCCGCCTCATCTTCCATTTTCAACACGCCGATCGCCCGGCAGGTGACCACCACGCCAGCAGTGAGCGCGAACGGCGTGATCACCAGCACATCGACCGGATCGCCGTCGTCGGCCAGAGTCTGCGGGATGTAGCCGTAGTTGCACGGGTAGTGCATGGCCGTCGTCATGAAGCGGTCGACGAACAGCGCGCCGCTTTCCTTGTCGACCTCGTACTTGATCGGGTCGGCATTCATCGGGATCTCGATGATGACGTTGAACTGCTCGGGCGCATTCGCGCCGGGGGTCACGTTGTGCAGGCTCATGATGTTCTTCGATTCGGATGCAAGTCGTGATTTTAAGCGCTGCCCTGACGCCGCCCTTGCATCAGAACCGCCCTGCAACTCCCGCTGGAAAACACCATGCCGGCGTCGTTGCCTTGTCATCTGCCTTCCCTTAGCATCCCGCGTGGTTCGGACGACCCCGCCCTGGCGCGGAGCGGCCTGCTATTTGCGACTTCATTTCCCAGCATCCCGACGAGGAGGAACTCCCTTGATCACCATTCCCATGGCGCTGTACATCGCGCTCGCCTGCGGCCTTGCCGCCGTTGTCTACGGCTTCTGGCAACGCAGCTGGATCCTTCGTCAAAGCGCGGGCAATGCCCGCATGCAGGAGATCGCCGCAGCGATACAGCAAGGCGCTTCGGCCTACTTGGCACGCCAGTACAAGACCATCGCCATCGTCGGCGTGGTGCTGGCAATCCTGATCGCCGTGTTCCTCGACGGCACCAGTGCCGTCGGCTTCGTGCTCGGCGCATTTTTGTCGGGCGCCTGCGGCTTCATCGGCATGAACGTGTCGGTGAAGGCGAATGTGCGCACCGCGCAAGCCGCCACCAAAGGCATCGGCCCGGCCCTCGATGTGGCCTTCAAGGGCGGCGCCATCACCGGCATGCTGGTGGTCGGCCTGGGCCTGCTGGGCGTCGGCATCTTCTTCATGTTCATCACCGGCAACGGCAACATCACGCCCGACAAGAGCCTGGCCTCGACGCTCAAGCCGATGCTCGGCTTTGCCTTCGGTGCGTCGCTGATCTCGATCTTCGCGCGCCTCGGCGGCGGCATCTTCACCAAGGGCGCGGATGTGGGCGCTGACCTGGTCGGCAAGGTCGAAGCCGGCATCCCCGAAGACGACCCGCGCAACCCGGCAGTGATTGCCGACAACGTCGGCGACAACGTCGGCGACTGCGCCGGCATGGCCGCCGACCTGTTCGAGACCTATGCGGTGACCTTGATCGCGACGATGGCGCTCGGCGCGCTCGTCGTCGGCGCAGCGCCGATGGCCGCTGTGGTGTACCCGCTGCTGCTCGGCGCGGTGTCAATCATCGCGTCGATCATCGGCGTCTCGTTCGTGAAGGCCTCGCCCGGCATGAAGAACGTGATGCCGGCGCTGTACAAAGGCCTGGCGGTGGCAGGCGTACTGTCGCTGATCGCGTTCTATTTCGTGACGACGATGTTCATGCCGGCTGATGCACTCGGCGCCGGTACGCACCTGCGCCTGTTCGGCGCCTGTGCCGTCGGCCTGGTGCTGACGGCCGCGCTGGTCTGGGTCACCGAGTACTACACCGGCACCCAGTACAAGCCGGTTCAGCACATCGCACAAGCCTCGACCACCGGCCACGGCACGAACATCATCGCCGGCCTGGGCGTGTCGATGCGCTCGACCGCGTGGCCGGTGCTGTTCGTCTGCGCCGCCATCCTGTCGGCCTACCAGCTGGCCGGCCTGTACGGCATCGCCGTCGCAGCCACGGCGATGCTCAGCATGGCGGGGATCGTTGTCGCGCTCGATGCCTACGGCCCGATCACCGACAACGCCGGCGGCATCGCCGAAATGGCCGAGCTGCCGAAGAGCGTGCGCGATGTGACCGACCCGCTGGACGCGGTGGGCAACACCACCAAGGCCGTCACCAAGGGCTATGCGATTGGCTCCGCCGGCCTGGCCGCGCTGGTGCTGTTCGCCGACTACACCCACTCGCTCGAGAGCCGCGGCATGAGCGTCGGCTTCGACCTGAGCGACCCCAAAGTCATCGTCGGCCTGATCATCGGCGGCCTCATCCCGTACCTGTTCGGCGCGATGGCGATGGAGGCCGTCGGCCGTGCCGCCGGTGCGGTGGTGGTGGAAGTGCGGCGCCAGTTCGCCGACGGCGCGATCATGGCCGGCAAGCGCAAACCCGACTACAGCGCGGCGGTCGACATGCTGACCACCGCGGCGATCAAGGAGATGATCGTGCCGAGCCTGCTGCCGGTGGTGGTGCCGATCGTCGTCGGCCTGGTGCTCGGCCCGGCCGCGCTCGGCGGCCTGCTGATGGGCACGATCGTGACCGGCCTGTTCGTGGCGATCTCGATGTGCACGGGCGGCGGCGCCTGGGACAACGCGAAGAAGTACATCGAAGACGGCCACCACGGCGGCAAGGGCAGCGAAGCGCACAAGGCTGCTGTGACCGGCGACACGGTGGGCGACCCGTATAAGGACACCGCCGGCCCGGCCGTCAACCCGCTGATCAAGATCATCAACATCGTCGCGCTCCTGATCGTGCCGTTGTTGCCGGCTGGCCCGGCGAGTGTGGCGGTATCGCACGCCGCAGTGGCACCGATGGCGGCGGTGGCGCCGGTGGCGCCGGTGGTGGCTGCGGCCACGGCAGTGCTGCCGGTCGCGGCTGATGCTGCGTCGATCAAGATCGAAGGCGGCGTCGTGAAGTTCTATTTCGCCTCGGCCAAGGCCGAGCTGGCATCGGGTGCCAATGACGCCCTTGCCGACGTGGCGAAGGGCGTGGCCGCCGGCAAGAAGGCCGTCGTCAGCGGCTACACCGATGCCAGCGGCGACGCCGCGAAGAACGAGGAACTTGCCAAGCAACGCGCCTTCGCCGTGCGCGACGCCCTCAAGACCGCCGGTGTCGCCGAGGACAAGATCGAATTGAAGAAGCCGGAAGTGATCACCGCCGGTGGCGCCATGGCCGAGGCACGGCGCGTTGAGGTGGCGCTGCAATAGTCGGGCTGCAAACCCGCGAAGGCCCGGCGTTCAGTCGAACCCGGGCCCTTTTTTCTGACCGGTTCGACATCGGCCTACGCAGTGGATTCGACGACACGCAGTCGTCGCGGCAAACGCTGCATCACCTCAGCCAATCGACAGCAGCATGCTCGGGGGCAGTTTGCGATGTGAACAGTGTGCCTGCCTTGTCGTCGCACCAGCGCACACGTTGGAGACGTCAGACACCAGCACAACATGGCGCTCAATGTAGGTAGAGACGTAGGTCGCCATGAAACGCGGGCCACTGAGGCTCGTTCAGCGGCCCGGCATCGGGCATGGCGGGTAACCGGGGTGACGATCTGGCACGAGCGCAGCTTGCGGAGCAGAACGCAGCGCAGCGAAGTGGCGCGCAGCACGCGAGCAACGGGTCAGTTCGTCAAGCGGGCCTCGTTCACGTACCCGTGAAGGAAACCAGGCCCGCGATCCCTGGGCAGGGGAACGGGCCGCTGTCGTCAACTCCGCCGGCGCAGCCGGCCTGGCCTGGCTGTTCGCATCGCGATGAAGGCGCAGCCTTGATCGCTGCATCGGCGAGCGTACCGGTCAGGCCCACAGGGCGGCAGTCCGACGCCACGCTGCGCGCCATCGAGCGCGGAGGGTGGCGGCGAACCCGCGTGAGGGATGGCCGCCCGAAGGGGCGAGACGCTGGGCCTTCGACAGCGGCTCGACGCGCAGCGCAACAGCCCGACCCCGCGCAGCGGGGACACGCCCAATCCCTTCGCCACGCGCTAGGTCGACAGCACCCTCGGAGGCGGCAGCAATGGCCACGAACCACACATTGCCAATGGGCAAAACTAAGCCGTTGCTTAGTTTATGGGTTACTGCTCAGCTTATGAATTCATTGCTCATCGCGGCCCTCAGACGCGACCTCGGACTCTCGCAAAGCGAGTTCGGTCAACTCTTCGGTGCCCATTCGATGACGGTCAGCAAATGGGAGCGCGCCGTGCTCTCGCCAAGTGCGTACCAACAGGCGCTGATGCAGCAGTTTCGGCGAACAGCCGACGATCAAAAGGCGCAGGATCAGGACAAGGTGAAGAACCTGCTGGTCGGCGCCGGTGTGGTGGCAGCCCTGGTCTGGCTGCTGGGTTCCGGAAAGTGAGCATCGCGATGCACCTTCAACAGCCACCCCGCTTCGTCGGGCTTGTCTCGCGCGTCAAGCTATCGGGTGCCGGCAGGCACGCAGGCGTCCTGCTGCCCGATGGCCAAGTCGCTCACATGACGCCTGACGGAGCCGCGATCGTCACGTTGAATGAGTTCTCACAAGGACGCCCGGTCCAGTTCGACAAGCCGGCACCGGTCGAGTGCCACCATCAGCTTCACTGGCGCGCTCACCAGTCGGTGGGGCGCACGGCGCCGTATGACCTTTGGAATCGCAGCTGCGAGCACTACGCCACATGGTTGATGGGCGAGAAACCCGAGAGCCCGCAGGTGACCGGAGCCTTCGTGCTCGGGCTGATCGGCACCTTTCTCTGGCTGGCGAAATGACGCATGACTTGCCAATAAGTAATGCGTTTATTAAACTGCCGGTGTGGCGCTCACTCAATCCCAACGAATCCTCGAACTCGCCCAGCGCCAGCCGCTGCTGAGCGCGGCCGACGTGCGAGCACGAGGCTGGTCACCACAGCTGCTCGTCAAGCTCGAACAAGGCGGCAAACTGCAGCGCGTCAACCGCGGCCTCTACAGCCTGCCGGACAGCCCGATCACCGAGCACCAGAGCCTGATCGAAGTCTGCCGACGCGTGCCCAAGGCGGTCGTCTGCCTGCTCTCCGCGCTTCAGTTCCACGAGATCGGCACCCAGCTTCCCTTCGAAGTCTGGATCGCCCTGCCCGAAGCGACGCAGACGCCCGCCCTCGACAACCCTGCGCTCCGTATCGCGCGCCTGCGCGGCGATGCCTACAGCGAAGGCATCGAGACTCTCGTTGAACATGGCTCGGCGATCCGCGTCTACAGCGTGGCCAAGACCCTCACCGACTGCTTCAAGTTCCGCCACAAGGTCGGCCTCGACGTGGCCCTCGAAGCGCTCAAGGATGCCTGGCAGCAACGAAAGATCGACATGAACCAGGTCACCCACTTCGCCAGGATCAACCGCGTCGAGAAGGTCATGCAGCCCTACCTTGAAACCGTGGTCGCATAGGCACGGCATGACAGCGAACCGCAGCGCTTCGGTTCTGGCCCGGTTGCTGAACCTCGCCAAGCAGCGCGGCGACGACTACAACCTGCTGCTGAA
>JANXZA010000199.1 GCA_025355745.1 Rhizobacter sp.
GCGTAGTAGATCGGCGCGGGCATCAGCTCGGGCGTCTCGTCGCAGGCGTAGCCGAACATCAGGCCCTGGTCGCCGGCACCGGTGTTCAGGTGGTCGTCGCTGGCATGGTCGACGCCCTGCGCGATGTCGTTGCTCTGCTTGTCGTAGGCGACCAGCACCGCGCAGCCCTTGTAGTCGATGCCGTACTCGGTGTTGTCGTAGCCGATGCGCTTGATCGTGTCGCGCGCGACCTGGATGTAGTCAACGTGCGCGTTGGTCGTGATCTCGCCGGCCAGCACGACCAGGCCGGTGTTGGTCAGCGTCTCGGCGGCGACGCGCGAGCGTGGGTCCTGCGCGAAGATGGCGTCGAGAATGGCGTCGGAGATCTGGTCGGCGACCTTGTCGGGGTGGCCTTCAGAAACGGACTCGGATGTAAAAAGGAAATCGTTTGACACTCTTAAACTCCAGTGGGTTGCGCGGTTGCAGTTCTTCTGCGTTGCCGGCCTGAAACCCTGGAGGAGCGGCGAACGCTTTAGCAGGATTTATTGAGTGGCCCCGGCGTGGGCCCACCCGGCGCGCCGCGCGGTCTGGTCCAGACCCGCATCAACACGCATCGCCCCGCAAGTAGTTCAAATAACTCGGCGATGAAATGATTATAGAAACATGCTGAGCCTGTTCCGCTGGCTGTCCCGATGCCCGCTGTGGTTTCTGCACGGCCTCGGCACGGTCCTCGGCTGGACGACCTATTGGTCTTCGCCCTCGTACCGGCGCCGTTTCCACGCCAACGCCAACCAGGCCGGTGTGGCGCCACGCGACGCCCGGCCCGCAATTGCACAGGCCGGCAAGCTGGTCGCCGAGCTGCCGTTCCTGTGGCTGCGCCCGCCCACCGAGCCGGTCCGGCCGCAGCTCGCATGGCACGGGCTCGAGTTGATCGTCGCGGCGCTGCGGCGCGGGCGCGGCGTACTGCTGCTGACCCCGCACATGGGCAGCTTCGAGGTCACGGCGCAGGCCTGCGCGCAGAGTCTGGCCACCGAGTTCGGGCCGATCACCGTGCTGTACCGGCCGGCGCGCAAGGCGCTGCTGCGCGCGCTGATGGACAGCTCGCGGGCCCGCCCCGGCGTGGCCACCGCGCCGGCCACGCTGGCCGGCGTGCGCCAGATGATCCGGGCCCTGCGGCGCGGCGAGATGGTCGGCCTGCTGCCCGACCAGGTGCCGCCCGAGGGCATGGGCGTGTGGGTGCCGTTCTTCGGAAGGCCGGCCTACACGATGACGCTGGCGGCGCGGCTGGTGCAGCAGACCGGCGCGCAGCCGCTGCTGATCTGGGGCGAACGCCTGCCGCGCGGCGCCGGCTACGTGGTGCGCGTCAGCGAGCTCGGCGAGGCGCTGCCGGCACACGACCCCGGTCAGGCAGAATCTGCGGCGGTCATCAACCGGGCCATGGAGCGTGTGATCCGGCAATGCCCGCAGCAGTACCTGTGGGGCTACAACCGCTACAAGACGCCGCGCGCGCCCGACCCGACCGCCTGAATCGCGGCCCGCTTGCCCCGACCCCGCTTGATCGGTTCAACCGACCGGACCGAGCGACCACAAGAACAGGACCTTCGTTGGGCACTCGCTTCCTCCTGGCCATGCTGTGGCTGCTGCACTGGCTGCCGCTGGGCGTGCAGGCTGCCCTGGGCCGCAGCCTCGGCCGGCTGCTGTATGCCACGGCCGGCGCACGCCGTCGTATCGCGCTGCGCAACCTCGCGCTGTGTTTCCCGGAGCAGTCGCAGGCTCAGCGCGAGCAACTGGCGCGCGAACATTTTCTGTGGCTCGGCCGCAGCATCCTCGAACGCGGACTGCTCTGGTATGCGTCGCCAGCGCGGCTGAAGCGGCTGATCCATGTCGAAGGCGATGTCGGCCTGGCCGAACGCAGCGAGCGGCCGGTCATGTGGCTGGTGCCGCACTTCATGGCGCTCGATGTGGCCGGCGCGTCGGTGCTGCTGTTCCAGACGCGCAAAGGCATCTCGATCTACCAGGAACAGAGCGACGCGGTGATGGACGCCGCGATCCGCCGCGGCCGGCTGCGCCTGGGGAATGCCGAGATCTTCCCGCGCGACGATTCGGCCAAGGCCTTGTTTCGCGCCATCCGCCGCGGCGACGCCTTCTTCAACCTGCCCGACATGGACTTCGGCGAGCGCGACGCCGCCTTCGTGCCCTTCTTCGGCGTGCCCGCCGCCACGCTGCTCGCGCCGTCGCGGCTGGCGCGCGCGTTGAACATGGTGGTGCAGCCGGTGATCGCCGAGACACTGCCCGGCGGCCAGGGCTACCGGGTGCGTTTCATGCCAGCCTGGACCGACTTCCCGAGCGACGATGCGCTGACCGACACGGCCGCGATGAACCGCTGGATCGAAGCCGAGATACGCCGCAACCCGGCCCAGTATCTGTGGGTGCACAAGCGCTTCAAGACCCGGCCGGCGGGCGAAGCCGCGCTCTATTGAACGCTCTGTTGAACGCACTGTTGAACGCTCTGGAGCCTCATTGCCCGACGCCATAATCGGCCGATGGAACTGGCCTTCACCAAGATGCAGGGCGCCGGCAACGACTTCGTCGTGATCGACGCGACGCGCACCCCGCTCGCGCTCGACGCCGACGCGCTGCGCCGCCTCGGCGATCGGCGTTTCGGCGTCGGTGCCGACCAGGTGCTGGTGATCGAGCCCACCAACGCACCGGGCATCGACTTCCGCTACCGCATCTTCAACGCTGCCAGCGGCGATGAGGTCGAACATTGCGGCAACGGCGCGCGCTGCCTGGCGCGCTATGTGCGCGACAAGGGGCTGACCGAGAAGCGCCTGATCCGCGTCGAGACCGTCAACAACGTGCTCGAACTCCAGTTGCAGGACGACGGCCGCGTGCGCGTCGACATGAACGCACCGGTGTTCGAGCTGGCGACCCTGCCGTTCGACGCCACCGGCCTGGACGCCCGCAAGCTGGGCGGCTTCGCGATCTGGCCGCTCGATGTCGGCGACCAGTTCGTCGAGGTGGCCGTGCTGTCGATGGGCAACCCACACGCGGTGCAACTCGTGCACGACGTCGGCTCGGCACCGGTGGCCACGCTCGGCCCGGCGATCGAGTCGCACCCGCGCTTCGCACGCAAGGTCAACGCCGGCTTCATGCAGGTCATCGACCGACGCCAGATTGCGCTGCGCGTCTTCGAGCGCGACGCCGGCGAGACGCTAGCCTGCGGCACCGGCGCTTGCGCGGCGGTGGTTGCGGGCATCCGGCTCGGGCTGCTCGATGCCTGCGTCGACGTGCACACGCGCGGCGGCCGGCTCACGGTCGAATGGGCCGGGGACGCGCAGCCGGTGTTCATGATCGGCCCGGCCAAAACCGTCTTCGAAGGTCGGATCGAGCTTTGAGCTTGGACGCCCTTTTTCTCTCGCCTTCCCTCGCCTTCCTGATCTCCTACCCAGCCACCGAGAACCACTCTCCATGACCTCCACATCCGGCGTCCAGGGCATCACCGAAACCGACATCGCCAACTACCTGGCCAACACGCCCGGCTTCTTCGAGCGCCACGCCGAGCTGCTGGGCAGCGTGCAGCTCACCAGCCCGCACGGCCAGCGCGCGGTGTCGCTGCAGGAGCGGCAGATGGAGATGCTGCGCGACAAGATCCGCGGGCTCGAAGGCAAGATCATCGAGATGATCCGCAACGGCCAGGACAACGTCGGCATCGCCGACAAGCTGCACCGCTGGGCCCGCGCCATGATGCTCAACGCCGACCCGGCCGAGCTGCCCGAGCTGCTGGTGCGCGAGCTGATGCACCAGTTCATGATTCCGCAAGCCGGCATCCGACTGTGGGGCGCGGCGGCGCGCTTCGAGGCCCTGCCGTTCGCCCAACCGGTGAGCGACGACGTGAAGAGTTTCGCCACCAGCCTGAGCGCGCCCTACTGCGGCCTGAACTCCGGCTTCGAGGCCTCGAAGTGGCTCGACGACCCAGCCGCCGCGATGTCGATGGCGATGATCCCGCTGCGCGATGAGGCCGGCGCCCGAGTGGGGTCGATGGTCGGCGATCGGGCCTACGGCATGCTCGTGCTGGCCTCACCCGACCCGACCCGCTACAGCGCCGACATGGGCACCGAGTTCCTGGCCCGCATCGGTGAGCTGGCCAGCGCCGCGTTGTCGCGCCTGCTGCCGGCGGCGAGCTGATCGCGACCTGCGCGCGAGCTGAACTGCAGGCAAACCCCGGGGCGCCATGTCGGAACCGCTGCCGCTTGACGACGACGTTAGGCGCCACCTCGTCCACCTGCAGGTCGAGCGCCGGCTCGCCGCGCGGTCGCTGGCGCTGTACGCCCAGGCCTTCGCTCGCCTGCAGGCATTCGCCACGGCCAGCGGCGTGCCGCTGCGCGAGACGCAGGTTCACCACGTGCGCCGCTGGGCCGCGCAGATGCATTCGCAGGGGCTGGGGCCGCGCAGCATCGCGCTGGTGCTGTCGGCGTGGCGTGGGCTGTTCCGGTGGTGGGTTGCCGAGGCGCTTGTCGCGCACAACCCGGTCGAGGGCGTGCGCGCACCGAAGGCGGCCAAACCGTTGCCAAAGGCTTTGTCGGTGGACCACGCGATGGCGCTGGCCGACATGCGCCCAGGCGTGCCCCCAGACGCGCCACTGGCCGCAGGGGCTGCGCTGGCCGAGCGCAACGGCGCGGTACTGGCAGCCCGCGACCAGTGCCTCGTCGAGCTGCTCTACGGCTGCGGCTTGCGGGTCGGCGAACTGGTCGGCCTGGACCTGCGGCCGGGCCCGGCGGCGGCTGGCTGGGTCGATGCACCCGATGGCAGCGCGAACGTGCTCGGCAAGGGCAGCAAGCGCCGCAGCGTACCGGTCGGCAGCGCTGCCCTGAAGGCCTTGCGCGACTGGCTCGGCGTGCGATCGCAACTAGCGCGCGTCGACGAGCCGGCGCTGTTCGTCAGCAGCCGCGGCACGCGCCTCACCGCCGGCCAGGTGCGCTCGCGCCTGAAGCTGCGGGCGCTGCGCGCCGGGCTGCCGATGCATGTGCACCCACACATGCTGCGGCATTCGTTCGCGACGCATCTGCTGCAGTCCAGCGGCGACCTGCGCGCCGTGCAGGAACTGCTCGGCCACGCCAGCATCACCACCACGCAGGTCTACACGAAGCTCGACTTCGGGCATCTGTCGAAGGTCTATGACGCGGCGCATCCGCGGGCGAAGCGCAAGGGCTGAGCCGCACGCCAAGCCCACAATCCCTCCCCATGAAAATCGTCATATTGCGCGACGGCAAGGAGCGCTCGCTGCTGCGCCGCCACCCCTGGGTCTTCGAGGGCAGCGTCGCCCATGGCAAGGCCGATGCCGGCGAGACGGTGCGCGTGCAGGCCCACGACGGCCGCTTCCTGGCCTGGGCAGCGTACAGCCCGGAATCGATGATCCGGCTGCGGGCCTGGAGCTTCGATGAGGCCGAGCGCATCGACGCCGCGTTCTTCGAGCGCCGCATCGCGC
>JANXZA010000257.1 GCA_025355745.1 Rhizobacter sp.
CACAAGATGAAGGCGCAGCGCGGCTGGCTGGCCCCCATCCCCAACTCTTCCCCCAGCGGGGGAAGGGAGCTTCGTGGCGTCTGCGACGCTGACCCTCGGGCCGACAACTTCCGCGTCAAACGCTACATCGCCAAGTACACGATCAACCCGGCGATCACGCAGGGCATCGCGCACATCGTCGGCTCGGTCGAGGTCGGCAAGCTTGCCGATCTGGTGCTGTGGAAGCCGGCGTTCTTCGGCGTCAAGCCGAGCCTGATCCTGAAGGGCGGCATGATCGCGGCGGCCGCGATGGGCGACCCGAACGCCAGCATCCCGACACCGCAGCCGGTGCACTACCGGCCGATGTTCGGCGCCTTCGGTGCGGCGATGAATGCCACCTGCATCACCTTCATGTCGAAGGCGGCCATCGCGGCCGGGGTGCCGCAGCAAATCGGCCTGCGCCGGCGCGTCGAGGCGGTTGCGAACACCCGCAGCATCGGCAAGGCCGACATGGTTCACAACAGCGGCACGCCCCACATCGAGGTCGATGCGCAGACCTACGAAGTGCGCGCCGATGGCGTGCTGCTGAGCTGCGAGCCGGCCACCGATCTGCCGCTGGCGCAGCGCTACTTCCTGTTTTGACCCGTCGGCGTGGCGGTGTGTTCGCCCAGGCCGTGGCACAGGGCCACGGCGGCCGCGTGCGACATCTCGACCGGCAGCACCTGCCCCGATTCAAACTGCAGGTGCAGACGCACCCGGCCTGCTTCGGCACCATGCACCACGCCGGCCGCCAGGCATTGCACTGCGTCCGGCAGATCGTTGGGGCCGGTGGGCTTGGCCGCGTCGGCTTCGGTGTTCAGCAGCGCCACCGCGACCGCCGGCGCATCGGCTTCACGCACTTCGATCGAGGTGTCTCGCAACTCGCCATCGACGATCGACGCGGTCTCCACGACCACGCTCGTGCCATCGGCGCTGGGGTTCGATTCCTTCACCTCTTCGACGCTGACTTTCACCTTGTCGGCCTCCATGCCCATCCCTTTTTCCGCTGACGCAGTTCGTCCAATGTGTCGGTGCAGGCGGGCGCACCGGGCGGCTGCATTGTAAAGGGGCTGCGGGGCAGGTGCGGGAGGATCAACCGACCTGGCCCGATACGGTTCGAGGCCCGGCGCGGCACCGCCCCGGCCCGCCGAATTCGGGGCTGGGGCAGCTCGCGGAAGCCGTACAGTTCCGCAGGCGAAGGCGCAGCATGAAACGCGACACCCCCAGACCCGAACTCCTGTCATTGCCGCCTGGCCAGATCGAGCTGGCCCTCGCGCATCTCGAGCAGAGTGCGGCGTTCCGCAGCTCGCCGCGGCACCGCGCGTTGTTGCGCCACCTGGTGGCGCGGATGCTCGGCGACGACGCCGCGGCGTTGAAGGAAACCGTGATCGCGGTCGAGGTGTTCGGCCGGCCCGCAGCCAGCTTCGACCCGAAGTTCGACACCATCGTGCGCGTCGAGGCGCGCCGCCTGCGCATGCGGCTCACCACCTACTACCGCGACGAGGGCAAGGCGATGCCGATCCGCATCGAGCTGCCGGTGGGCAGCTATGTGCCGCTGATCGCGAACCGCCAGACCGAGGCCACGGCACCGGAAGCCAGCCGGCGCGCGCGCGACCTGGTCGAGCGCGGCGAACACTTCCTGCGCCAGGCGCTGTCGAAGCCGACGCTGCTCGAAGCGCTGGAGCGCTTCGAGCAGGCGCTGCTTGAATCGCCCGACCACGCGCCGGCTTGGGTCGGCCTGGGCCGCACCTGGCTGAACCTGGCGACCGGCTGGCATGTAGAGCCGGCGATTGCGTCGTCGCATGCCGGCGAGGCGCTGCGCCGCGCGCTCGCGCTGGCCCCCGACAACGCCACCGCGCACGCCCTGCTCGGCGCCATCCAGCATCAGTTCGAGCACGACTGGGCCAGCGCCGAACGCAGCTTTCGGCGCGCGCTGATGCTCGCGCCGCAGCAGGCCTTCGTGCATTCGGCCTACGGCTGCCACCTGGCCATGCACGGCGCGTTCGACGCCTCCGAGCGTGAACTGCAGCTCGCCCGCCAGCTCGACTCGCAGTACCTCAACGCGCGCAACCACATGGTCAACCTGCGCATCGCACAGGGCCGCCTCGACGATGCCGAGACCGAGATCCTGGCGCTGCAGGACATCGCGCCCGAGACCGTGGCCATCGTCGGCCTGCGCGCCGCCATCGCGATGTTCCGGCGCGACCCGGCGACGGCGCTGCGCCACTACCGGCGCGCCGTCGAGGTTCAGCCCGACCACGCCGCCTGCCATGTGTCGCTGGCCGGCGCGCACGCCATGGCCGGGCAAACCGAAACCGCCGACGCGATGCTCGCGCACACGCTGGAACGCTTCGGCGAGCGGCTGCTGTCGCCTTGTGTGCTGGCGATGTTCGAGACCCGGCGCGGGCATTTCGACAACGCGTTTGCGCTGCTCGGGCGGGCCGTGCGCGAACGCGATCCGCACGCGATTCAGACCCCGACCGACCCGAGCTTCGAAGACCTGCACGCCGATCCGCGCTGGGCCGCGCTGCTGGCGGGCAAGCCGTTCAGTTTGCGGCGCTGACGGAACGCCGACGCTGCGGCGCCGCTCAGGCCGGGTTTGCGTGGCCGCCGGGCAGCGCCTCGAAGGCAATCACATGGTCCATGTCGAGCCGAATGCCGATGCGTTCGTTCAAGCGGTGGTTGTGGTGCGAGGGCACCATCGACAACACCCGCGTGCCGCCGTCGGTGCGCAAGGGGTACAGGATTTCAGCGCCGCGAAACGCACGTTGCAGTACGGTTGCCTGAACCCCGCTGGCGTCGTCGTGCACCACATCGTCGGGGCGCAGCAGCACGTCCACCCGACTGCCGGGCGGCGGCGGTCTGGTGGCACCGGGCAGGCGGATGGCGTGCGCGCTGCTGACTTCGCCCAGTTCGATGTGCAGGCGATTCGCATCGAGCACGGTCCCCGGCACGAAGACGCCCTGACCGATGAAGTCGGCCACGAACCGGTTGCCCGGCCGGTGGTACAGGTTGTAGGCGCTGTCGAGTTGCTGGATGCGGCCGTCGTTCATCACGGCGATCTCGTCGGCCATCGCGAAGGCTTCGTTCTGGTCGTGAGTGACGAACATGGCGGTCGTGCCGGTGGCCTTCAGGATGTCGCCCACCTCGACTTCGCACTGCGCCGCAGCTTCGAGTGGGCGCTGGTGCTGCCGCTGGCGATGCCGGCCTATGTGATGGCCTACACCTACACCGACCTGCTGCAGTTCTCCGGCCCGGTGCAGGGTTGGTTGCGCGCCACCTTCGGCTGGGGCCGCGGCGACTACCTCTTTCCCGACGTGCGCAGCCTGGGCGGTGCGGTGCTGATGTTCGCGTGTGTGCTCTACCCCTACGTCTACCTGCTGGCGCGCACGGCGTTCCTGGAGCGCGGCAGCGGCCTGATGGAGGCGGGCCGGTCGCTGGGCTTGTCAACGTGGCGCAGCTTCCTGCGCATCTCTCTGCCGATGGCTCGGCCTGCCGTGGCCGCCGGCGTGGCGCTGGCGCTGATGGAAACGCTGGCCGACTACGGCACCGTGGCGTACTTCGGCGTGCAGACCTTCACCACCGGCATCTACCGCGCCTGGTTCTCGCTCGGCGACCGCGCCGCCGCCGCGCAACTCGCCATGTGCCTGCTCGGCTTCGTGCCGCTGCTGCTGGCGCTGGAACGCGCCTCGCGCGGCAGTGCGCGCTTTCACGGTGCGAGTTTGCGCAGGCAGGCGTCACGCGGCTCACGGTTCGCGGGCTGGCGCGCTGCGGCGGCCATCGGCGCATGCAGCGTGCCGCTGCTGCTCGGCTTCGTGCTGCCGTGCGGCGTGCTGGCGCACATGGCAGTGTCCGATGGCGATGCCCAGTTCGGCCCGCGCTTCCTCGGCCTGGCCGGCAATAGCGTGATGCTCTCGGCATTGACCGCGCTGCTCGCCGTCGCGTTGGCCGTGCTGGTGGCTTACACGCGCCGGCTCGATCCGCGCCCGCTGTCGAAAGTGGCGCACTGGCTGGCCGGCATGGGCTATGCGCTACCGGGCACGGTGATCGCGGTGGGCGTGCTGATCCCGCTGGCGCGACTCGACAACGCTGCGGCGCTGTGGCTGCGCGCCAGCTTCGGCTGGGATACCGGGCTGCTGCTCACCGGCAGCATTGCCGCGCTGGTGTTCGCGTGCGTGGTGCGCTTTCTGGCGGCCGCGCTTCAAACGGTGGACGCGGCGCTGAGCCGCATCACCCCGCACATGGACGACGCCGCGCGCAGCCTGGGCCTCACGCCCGCACGCACGCTGGAGCGGGTGCACCTGCTGTTGCTGCGCCCGGCCTGCTGACGGCCGCGCTGCTGGTGTTCATCGATGTGATGAAGGAACTTCCGGCGACGCTGGTGATGCGGCCGTTCAACTTCGACACGCTGGCCACGCAGGCCTACACGTTGGCGTCGGACGAGCGGCTGGCCGAGGCCTCGACCGCGTCAATTGCCATCGTGGTCGTCGGCTTGCTGCCGATGATCGTCGTGTGCCGGCAGATTGCAAAGGAGCGGCCGTGAGGTGCGCATCCGCTGGCGGGCAATGGGGCCCGCCTGCCTTTCGGCTCGCGAGAACCAAGACGCTCGCGGCGCGTGAAGCCCCTCACCCCAGCCCTCTCTCAGAGGGAGAGGGAGTCAAGGGGTCCCGTCTCCCAGAGGGAGAGGTCCCGCATTGCCCCCTCTACCGCTTGCGGGAGGGTTGGGGCGAGGGCTGCGGGTTCCCATTGACCGCCCCGTGCGCGTGAACGTCGGGCGCCGCCCAGGCCACCCACCTGCCCTCACGGATTGCGCCCCGGATACGCCGGCCCGGCGCGCACCGGTCCGTGCAACGCGGCCTCGTAGACGACCGGGAAGCCCTCAGCACGCTGCTCGATGCTCGCAATCGGCACCGTGGTGTCGGCCGGCACGGTGACGTACAACGCCCAACGCCCGTCGGCCGTTGCGGTGATCCCGCATTGCGTGACCTGCGGGTCGCTCAGACCATCGGCAAGCGCGACGAGGCGGTCCGGAGGCTGCGCCGTGACCGGCGTCCCCGGGTGATGGATGGTTACTGGCTTCATGGCCGGGCTCCTCGGCATGCTGAGGTTCAAATCGTAGCCCGCGCCTGAGACGCATCACGGCCAGGCGTTCATACCGGGCGCACGTTGAAGCGCGCGCACGCCACCGACACATCGCACGCCGTCGTCGTGCTGCCGTCGCCCGCGAAAAGCAGCGCCACCGGCCGGCCAGAGGCTTTTTCAAGGATCACCGAGCCCGAATCGCCGGGGTTGCTGAACGGCAAACCGTTGTCGCCGAGGATCGTGATGGCGTTGTCGAAAGTGGCAATGATCGGATTCTGGCGCGTGCCGTAATTCACCTGCACGCCGCGCACCCGGATGGCGCGGATGGTGCCGGTCGTGACCCCGGTGGTGCGGCCCGACTTGGTGACCGCCATGCCCGGCCGCGGCGCCAGCAACTGCGGCGTGTACTTCCTGATGTTGAGGATCTTGCCGACCACCACCTGCGCCGGATCGGTCACCACGGCAATGGCCGCGTCGATCACGTTGCGCGGCTGCGTGCCCGGGGCGGGGAACAGGATCGGCTCGAACGAACTGAGCGTGGCGATCGTGTCGGCGGGGCTGGCCGAGAAGGGTTGCGTGAATGGCGCGCCAATCGGAAAGCGGTTCACGTTCGACAGCACATGGTTGTTGCTGAGCACGAACAGCGGGCCGTTGTTGTCGCCGCCGCGCCTAACGAAACAACCGAGCGTACCGACGAAGTTGCCGCCGAGTGGCCCGATCTCCACCCCACCCGGCACCGGCCGACGCCGCGCCTGGTGCTGGGCCGGGTTGGCCGCCGAGGCGATGGCGGCTCTGCGCGCCGGACGGCGATCGAACGCCACCTGGACCGGCAGGTGTTCGACATCGACGTTCACGCCCTGCAACGGCGCGCTGAACAGCGCCACGCTACCGGCCGACCGAACGGACTGCGTGTCGAACATGTAGACCTTGACGACGAACTGGCCATCGCCGCGAACCCCCACGCCGGTGGCGTGCACGTTGGCCAGCGGCGCGTCGCCCGCCGAGCCTGCCGTGGCGCGAAACGCCATGGCCTGCGCCTGTGGAACCGTGGCGTTCATCTGCAGGTTCACCAGTTCAGCCCGAAACTCCTCAAGCGCTTCCAGCGCATCACCGAAGGTTGCCATTCGAATCTCCTGGGTTGGATGAGGCCACCACGGTAGACCCGACGCGCCGCGCACGCATCCGTCAACAAGAGGAAGCGAACTCTCGCGACGAAACCGGTCTCAGCGCCAGCCGGCCCGGTCAAACACCTTGTGCGCGGCCGCCGTGTTCGGCGCCCACTTTTCGACCGGCAACTCGTCGGCCTTGAACGGCCCGAGCTTCTCGAGCGCCGGGTTCTTCACCGACGCGGTCTTCACGACCGGCCACTCGTTATTGCCATCGGCGAAATAGGCCTGGGCCGGATCGCTCGCCAGGTACTCGAGGAACTTCACCGCATTGGCCTTGCTCGGCGCGGTCTTGATGACGCCGGCACCGCAGACGTTGACATGCGTGCCCCAGGTGGCCTGGTTCGGCCAGACCACCGCCAGCGCGGCCATGTCGCGCACGTCTTCGGGTTTGGTTGAACGCATCAGCCGGGCCACGTAGTAGGTGTTGGCCAAGGCCACGCCGCACTCGCCGGCCGCGACCGCGCGCAACTGGTCGGTGTCGCCACCTTTCGGCGCACGCGCGAAGTTCGCGACCAGGCCGCGCGCCCAGGCTTCGGTCTTTGCCTCGCCGTCGTGGGTCTGCAGCGCGGCCCCGAGCGAGAGGTGGTACGGGTGCGAGCCCGAGCACACACACACCTGGCCCTTCAGACGTGGGGGCGGCCAGGTCTTCGTAGGTCTGCACCCACTGCGGGTTGACGGTGGCATTGCTGTAGACGATGACTCGTGCGCGGGTCGAAAACGCGAGCCAGTTCGGCGTGCGCAGGTTCGCAGGGATGCGCGCTTCAAGGGCCTTTGACTGCACCGGCTGCAACACGCCGGCCGTGTCGGCCAGTTCCAGCCGCGCGGCGTCCACCGTGATGAAGACATCCGCCGGGCTGCTCGCGCCTTCGTTGCGGATGCTTTCGAGCAGTTCGTCTTTCTTGCCCTCGATGCGATTGATCCGGATGCCGGTTTCCTGGGTGAAGTTGGCGTACATCGCCTCGTCGGTCTGGTTTGCCGCGTCAACGGCAAGAACCGTATCAGGAATCATTCTTATCTGAGCCGCCGGATCACTCCTGGCTCTGCGGTTGAATTCGGGTGCACCCGAGCTGGGGCACGCGCCATCTGACGGGAGCCGGCGTCGGCGCCTGCGCTGAAACTTCACTGGTTTCAGGAGTCAGGCGCATGGTCGCGCTTGCACGCATCGACGCCGCGCCCCGGACGGCGCGGTC
>JANXZA010000026.1 GCA_025355745.1 Rhizobacter sp.
GGCATCGCCGCGCACTGGCTCTACAAGACCGGCGGCGCGCAGGTGCAAGAGGCGCAGCGCCTGGGCGCGCTGTGGCTGCAGTCGCTGATCGACATCCAGGACGAGACCCATGACGCGAACGAATTTCTCGAGCACGTCAAGATCGATCTGTTCCCTGACGCGGTCTATGTGTTCACGCCGAAGTCGAAGATCCTGGCGCTGCCGCGCGGCGCCACGCCGGTGGATTTCGCCTACGCGATCCACACCGACGTGGGCGACCATTGCGTGGCCGCCAAGGTGAACGGCGAGCCGGTGGCGCTGCGCACCGAGCTGCGCAGCGGCGATGTGGTCGAGGTCACCGGCGCGCCCGGCGCGCGGCCGAATCCGGCGTGGCTGAACTTCGTGCGCACCGGCCGGGCGCGCTCGAAGATCCGCCACTATCTGAAGAACATGGAGCAGGAAGAATCGCAAGACCTGGGCGAGAAGATGCTCACGCAGGCACTGCGCGCCGAAGGCCTGCAACTGCCTGGCAATGAAGGGACCGACGCCACGCTGTGGCAGCAGCTCAAGCGCTGGAGCGGCAGCAAGACCCGCACCGACCTGTTCACCGACATCGGTCTGGGCCGCAAGATCGCCACGATTGTTGCGAAGCGGCTCGCCCGGCTGATGGTCGACGGTGGCACCAAGCCCGATGCACTGACCCTGACGATGGGCCGCTACGCTGCCGACGACGCCGCGCCCTCACAAGGCGCGGTGCTGATCGACGGCACCGAAGGCGCATCGGTGCAGCTCGCCGCCTGCTGCCGGCCGATCCCCGGCGATGGCGTGGTCGGCTACCTCGGCCGCGGCGAAGGGCTGGTGGTGCACACCGCCGAGTGCAGCGTCGGCAAGCGCCTGTTCGAGCGCGACAGCGAACACTGGATGGGCGTCGACTGGGCCGAGCAACCGACCCGCGCCTTCGAAACCGGCGTGGCCCTGCTGGTGCGCAACGGCAAGGGCGTGCTGGCGCGGGTGGCTCAGGCAGTGAGCGAGGGCGAGGCCGACATCACGCACATCGAGATGGGCAACGAGCCGGCCGCCGAGACCACTGAGCTGCAATTGCAGATCAGCGTGCGGGACCGCCTGCATCTGGCCGAGGTGATGCGGATATTGAAGCGCTCGCCTTCGGTGTTGCGGGTCGCACGCGTCAAGCCTTAGGTGGCGGCTGCGGCGCCGGGTACCGCACGGCGATCACCTCAATCTGCTCCAGCCCGCCCGGCGTCATCAACTGCACTTCATCGCCGACGCGCGCCTTCAACAGCGCGCGCGCGATCGGCGAGACCCAACTGATTTCGCCCTGCAGGTTCTCGACCTCGTCGATGCCCTTGATCGTCACCGTGCGTTCTTCGTCGCGCTGGTTCACATAGGTCACGGTGGCGCCGAAGAAGACTTGCGCGCCGCCGTAGTGCACCGAGGGGTCGGCGATCTCGGCAACGTCGAGCCGCCTGGTCAGGAAGCGGATGCGCCGGTCGATTTCGCGCAGCCGCTTCTTGCCGTACAGGTAGTCGCCGTTCTCGGAACGGTCGCCATTCTTTGCCGCCCACGAAACGATCTCGACGATCTTCGGCCGCTCGTCGTCAAGCAGGCTCATCAGCTCGGCGCGCAGTCGTGCATAGCCGTCGGGGGTGAGATAGTTCTTCGTGCCTGCCGGCAAGGCAGAGGGCGCGGGTGCGGTGTCGTCGGTGTCGTCATCGTCGCCTTCGGGCTCACGGGTGAATGCCTTGTTCATGGCGGTAGGCTCGGGTTCGGCTGGCGTGGATCAAGACTCGCAAGATACACCGGCCCACACCGAGAACCCGACAACGTTGCGCCGCCAGCAGCGCTGCGCCGCCAGCGGTCAGCCGCGATGGTCGAGCAGCACCGGGCGCAGCTGGGCCAGCGAGCGCCGCAGCCAGGTCTTGACGGTGCCGACCGGCCTGCCGAGCCGCTCGGCGATCTCGCGGTGGCTCAGGCCGTCGTGGAAGGCGAGCGACAGGCTCTCGCGCTGCTCGATTGGCAGCGCCCGCACGCAGCGCTGCACCGCCTCGGCGCCGCGCGCGCGGATCACCAGGTCGAGCGGCTGCGGCTCGGCCGAAGGCAGGCTGTCGCAGGCGTCGTCGGCGTCGTCGTCCGTCGTCATGAAGCGGGCCTGTGGGCGCCGCTGGCGGCGGCGCAGGCTGTCGATCGCGCTGTGGTGGCAGATGCCCGCCAGCCAATAGATCGCCGAGCCCTTGTTCGCATCGAACTGGGCGCAGCGATTCCAGACCTTCACATAGACCTCCTGCAGCACGTCTTCGGCGTCGGCACGGTCGGCGTTGACGCGCAGCACGATGCCGAACAGGCGCGGGCTGGTCAGCACATAAAGCCGCGCGAACGATGGCCGGCAGCCATCGCGAACTGCCAGCAGCAATGCCGCCAGTTCTTCGTCCGGGTAGGTGCTGTCGGGCATCGCACTGCTTGTGGGCAAAGCCCTGCGTCAGACCGGCGGTGGATCGATTTCGCGCGCCGGATGGCGATGCATCGCGACCGCCGCGATGAAGGCGGCGGCGGTCGCGGCCATGGCCTTGCCGCCACTCGCCAGCAGCACACCCGGATCAGCGCCACCCGAGGCGAGCGTCGCCGGCACACCGGCCTTGTCGAGCAGCGCCTTCGAGGCGCCGAGCGCCAGCAGCGTCTTGCCGTGCCGGTACTGGTTGGTTATGAACTCCAGCGTCTGACCATGCTGGGCCAACAGCTTCACGCCGGCGTCGCCGTCGGGCAGCACGACCGCGTCGAACGTCACTGGCGCCGAGTTTTCGAGCGAGCCGTCGGCGGCCAGCGCCTGCCCGTCCGAGGTCTGCACCGCACCCAGGCGCGGCGCGACCACGCACACCACGGCACCAGCCGCGCGCAGGGCCGTTTGCATCGCGATGATCGATGCGCCCAGCACACCGTTCGCCGCCAGGATCGCGATGCGCCGGCTGCGAATCCCGCCGTCTCCCGGCAAAGCGGTCAGCGACAGCGCCGGTGATTTCGTCACTTCGGGTTTCGCGGGTTTCGCGACCGCGCGCGGCAACGCCGGCGGCACCTCGATGCCGAGACCTTCGGCCACCGCGGCCGCGAGTTGTGCCGAGACATTCACCAGCGACGCGACCATGCGCTCGCGGATCGCCGGCACCGTGAGCTTGCTCAGCTCGAAGCGGAAGCCGCCGATGATGTGGGCCTGCTCGACTTCAGTCTGGCTGTCGTAGAACAAGGTCGCCTGCGTGTAGTGGTCGGCAAACTTCTCGGGCTTGCCACGCAGCTTGTCCTCGGTGACCGGCTGCGGGAACGAGACGAAGCCCTTCGCGCCGGCCTGGAACGGGCAACCACCACCGAGCGAGTTCGGCTCGTAGGCAACGCGCCCGCGCGGGATCGTCTGGCGGTGCAGGCCGTCGCGCTGGTTGTTGTGGACTGGAGCCAGCGGCGCGTTGATCGGGATCTCGTGAAAGTTCGCGCCACCGAGCCGCGTGATCTGGGTGTCGATGTACGAGTGGATGCGCCCTGCCAGCAGCGGGTCGTTGCTGAAGTCGATGCCGGGCACCACGTGCGCGGTGCAGAACGCGACCTGCTCGGTCTCGGCAAAGAAGTTGTCGGGGTTGCGGTTCAGCACCATGCGCCCGACCGGGGTCACCGGCACCAGCTCCTCGGGGATCAGTTTGGTGGCGTCGAGCACGTCGAAGCTGAAGGCGTCGGCCTGGGCCTCGGTGAAGATCTGCAGGCCGAGTTCCCACTCGGGGTAGTCGCCGGATTCGATCGCTTCCCAGAGGTCGCGGCGGTGAAAGTCGGAGTCGGCGCCCGACAGCTTCACGGCCTCGTCCCAGACCAGCGAATGCGTGCCGGCCTTGGGCTTCCAGTGGAACTTGACGAAGTGCGAGTCGCCCTGCGCATTGATGAGGCGGAAGGTGTGCACGCCGAAGCCCTGCATCATGCGCAGGCTGCGCGGAATGGCGCGGTCCGACATTGCCCACATCAAGGTGTGCGTGGTCTCGGGGCTGAGCGAGGCGAAGTCCCAGAAGGTGTCGTGCGCCGACGCCGCCTGCGGCATCGCGTTGTGCGGCTCGGGCTTGACGGCGTGGACCAGATCGGGGAACTTCATCGCGTCCTGGATGAAGAACACCGGCACGTTGTTGCCCACCAGATCCCAGTTGCCTTCGTCGGTGTAGAACTTGACGGCGAAGCCGCGAATGTCGCGCGCGGTGTCGGTCGAGCCGCGTTCGCCGGCCACAGTTGAAAAGCGCACGAACACCGGCGTGACCTTGCCGGCCGCCGCGAACGGCGCGGCGCGCGTGTACTTCGTCTGTGGCGCATAGGCCTCGAAGTAGCCATGCGCGGCCGAGCCGCGCGCATGGACGATGCGCTCGGGAATGCGCTCGTGGTCGAAGTGGGTGATCTTCTCGCGCAGGATGAAGTCTTCGAGCAGGGTCGGGCCGCGCAGCCCGGCCTTCAGCGAGTTCTGGTTGTCGCCGATCGGCACGCCGTGGTTGGTGGTCAGCACCTGGCCGCTGGCGTCGCTGCGCACGCGGTCCAGCGAGCCCAGGTTGTCCGTGCCGCCACCGGTCTTGGCTGACGGGTTGGCTTCGCTCAGCGTGCTGGCGCCAACCGTGGACGAGGTGCTTTTCGCCGTCAACCCGGGCGGTGGCGCGACGGCATTTTCGCGGCCGAAGTCGAGTGCCTTGTTCGCGTTGTGCGGCATGGCCGCCACCAGGGCTTGAGTGGCGGCGGCTTGTTCGGCACGCGCGGCGGGAGAAGGCGCGTCAGCCGAAGTGGTGGCGGCCTTTCGAGGCGCGGATTTGGCGTCTTTGGATTTCATGAGCGGGTCCTGGCGGGTCGGATTGCAATCTGTGGGAAGGAAGCGGCGAGGGATCGTGAAAGGGACGTTGTGCCCCCACACACGATCTTCATCGCAGCTCGCAACTCACAGATGTCGGCCGACCCGACATGCCGCTGTAGGCCAACTCCTTCTCGTGGCGCCAACGTGATAGCGCGACCCGGATCGGATCAGGCGCGCACTGGGGCGGGCTTGATGCCGGTCGCCACGAGTTTGCCGGCAAGGGTCTCCGACGCCCAGCCAAACGCAGCGCCGAGGATGATCGAGCCGATGGTCGGTGCGATCGCTTCCAGCGGCGTCACACCTTTCAACAGGATCAGCCCGGCGATCGAGGCGAAGCCATAAACGCTGGCCGGGATCGTCGACAGCAGACCGATGTGCGCCGCCAGCACCAGCGAGGCAGCCCCCAGGCCGACAGCCACCGGAACGCCGAACGAACCGAGCGCGCCGAGCTGCCCCGCCAGCAGCACCGACAGCATGCCCACGATCGCACCGAAGCTCATGCAGACGATCGTCTTGGTCAGCCCCTCGGTCTTGCCGCCCTGGTTGTAGAAGCTGGCCCAGGCGATGAAGAGCTGCCAGACCTGCAACCCGAATACGGCCAGCGGCCCCAGGAACAGCCAGGTGGCCACCACGGCCAGAACCCCGATCGACACAGTCAGTGCAAGCAACAAAGTCATGTGATGTCTCCTCTTTCTTTTGATGACAGCGAGGGCCGTGGAAGGCTGACCCGCAAGACCGGAGCGACGCTGCATCGACCGCCGCAACGCGCCCCGCAGCAGCTCGAAGCGGCGCACCACGGCAGAGTTGACTGCCATCTGTTCGGGGCGCGCTGAAGCGGGTTGCTGGGTCTTGCATTGCAAGAGCCGTTCCGCAGCGCAGGCACATGCCGATTCCCCAGGCCCCGCGCCGATCCGGCTGCATGGCTGCGGGTTTCCATGGGGAGTGGACGCAGGCCCATGCGACTCAAGACGAGACAGGCAGCGCCCGCATTTCGCCTCACAGCGGGACGCGCACATCGACCGAATCACCCCGGAGTACGGGGCTGTGACCCGGCCGCGAAGCCGGTGTCGCCGGCGTGACCACGCCACTCGCATGCGGGCGCTGGGACCAGCCCGCAGGTCAGCGGCGAGGGTGCAAGGGCAGCGGTTTTTTCCTACACCGCCGAGCCGAAACGTCCGACGTTTTGCCAGCCCCGCTCACCCCATCATCGTTCCATCTCATCCACGGACTCAATGATGCTCAATCCCACCCTCAGCAACCCAGACGCGAGCAACGCGGCGCGAAATCATGCCGGCGTTCGGCCCATCGAGGCGGCTGCGAACAGCGCAGTTTCCTGGGGCGCCATCCTGGCCGGTGCCGCTGCCGCCGCAGCCCTGTCGCTGATCCTGTTGATCCTGGGTACTGGCCTGGGGTTGTCGGCGATGTCGCCGTGGACGCAGGCCGGCGCCACGGCGGCCACGCTCGGCGTCTCGACCATCGTGTGGATCACGCTGACCCAGTTGCTGGCCTCCGGCATGGGCGGCTACCTGGCCGGGCGCTTGCGCACCAAATGGACCGCAGTGCACACCGACGAGGTGTTCTTCCGCGATACCGCGCACGGCTTTCTCGCCTGGGCCGTGGCCTCGCTGGCGACGGCTGCGCTGCTGACCTCGGTGATCGGCGCGATCGTCAGCGGTGGTGTGCAGGCCGGCGCCTCGGTGGCCGGTGGCGCTGCCAGTGCGGCCTTGACGGCCGGTGCGGCCGGCGCAGGTGCCGGTGCGCCCGGCGCAGCGGCCACGAGTTCCGACGCCGGCTCGGGACCGATGAACTACTTCGTCGATTCGCTGTTTCGCAAGGATGTCGGGGCCGGCGGCGCCCCCGCGACGGCCAACAACGCTGCCGACGCCGGCCCGTCCGCGCCCACCTCGGAAGTGACCCGCATCCTGCTGAACAGCCTGCGCAGCGGCGCCTTGCCGGCCGAAGATGCGCGCTACATCGGCCAGGTGGTGGCGCAACGCACCGGTCTGAGCCAGGCCGATGCCGAGAAGCGCGTCAACGACACCTATACCCGCCTGCAGACCAAGCTGCGCGACGCCGAAGCTGCTGCCCGCGAAGCAGCCGACAAGGCCCGCAAGGCCTCGGCTTACGCCGCGCTGTGGCTGTTCGTTTCGCTGCTGATCGGCGCCTTCGTCGCCAGCCTGGCCGCCACCTTCGGCGGCCGTCAGCGCGACCTTTGATTCCCACCTTTTTCAGGAGACCGCCATGCGCTCAATGCTTCTGTTCTTCCTCGGCATCCCGATCCCGATCATCATCCTGATCGCCCTGTTCGTGCACTGAGCGTGGCCATGAACGCGACGCTTGCACGCTCGTCCAACGCGCTGCCGATCGAGCGGCCGTCGTTGGCCCTGCTCGGCCTGGAGCCGTGGCGCGCCGCGTATGAATTCGTCGCCCACAAACTGGCCCGCGACACGCCGGCCGTGGCGGGCGACGGTCACCCGGTGATCATCTTTCCGGGGCTGGGCACCGACGGCACTGCGGTCGCGCCGCTGCGCCGCCACTGCGAATCGCTCGGCTATGCGGCGGCCGACTGGGGCCGCGGCTACAACACCGGGCCACAGGGCGAAGTCGATGCCTGGCTCGCGGAGCTGGCAGCGCACACCGCCGAAATGCTGTCGCCGTTCGAGCAGAGCGCCACCCTGATCGGCTGGAGCCTGGGCGGCATTTACGCGCGCGAGCTGGCCAAGCAGCTCTGGCCGCAGGTGCGCCAGGTCATCACGATCGGCACGCCGTTCAACGCGGCGGCCGACCACTCCAACGTCGGCTGGATCTTCCGTCTGCTGAACGGCGAGAGGCCGGCCTACGAGCCGGCCCTGAGCGCGCGGCTGCGCAGCGCACCGCCGGTGCCCACGACCGCGATCTACAGCCGCTCCGACGGCGTGGTGGCATGGCAGACCTGCCGCCACGACGAAGCGGCGCACCAGGTCGAAGACATCGAGGTTCAAGGCAGCCACATCGGCATGGGCTGGAACTCGTCGGTGCTGCGGGTCGTTGCCGACCGGCTTGCGCAGCGCCCGGGCGCCTGGCAGCCTTATGCAGCCGAAGCCGCAGCATGAGCGCTGGCACAAGGCATCTTCGCCCGGCCTGGAAACTGGCCGGTGGTGATGTGCTTCTCGACCATCCCCGGCGACATCCTCGTCGACAGCGTCTCGACCCCGCGCGGCCTGGCGGTGAAGGTGATCGGCGTCGAGGTGAGCGGCTTGCAGGCGGTGAGGGCGCAAGCACGCAAGACTTCGTGCTCGTCAACCGGCCTTCGCCACGCCGGGGCCGAAGCAGTTTCTCGGCAGCGTGAAGCTGCTCGCCGCCACCACCGACAAGGTGCCCGGCCTGAAGAAAGCCGTCTCGGCTGCGCTGCGCGGCGCGGCGCAGAGCGGATGGTCGAGGCCTGCGGCGGCGAAAGCGCGCTGTTGAGGGCCACCATGCCGATCGAGAACGCGTCAGTGCCGTGGGCGGAAGCGGCCAGCCCGCATGTGGCGGTGGCGCGCATCACCGCGATGCCGCAGATTGCGTGGTTGCCAGCCCGCTCGACGGCGGTCGATGACGGCATGTCGTTCAGCCCCTGGCACGGCGTGGCCGCGCACCGGCCGATCGGCTCGGTGATTCGGGTGCGGGTGCGGGTGCGGGTGCGGGTGCGGGTGCGGGTGCGGGTACGCAAGGCCGCGTACGCGGCATCGGCAAGGTTCCGCGGCGAGCACAACGGCCGCTCGATCACCGAGCCGAGCAAGCTCGACGACCTTCCAGCCTGAAGACGTTTCTTCGAAAGTACGACATGAACAAAGCCTTTGAATCCGATGACACCGTGGGCGCCTGGCACGTATCGCGCCGCAACCTCGTGCAGGCCGGCGCCGGCCTGGCCTCGGCCCGTGCGGCCGGGCTCGCGGCGGTGCAGCAGCCGCGCGACGCAGCGGCGCAGCGCCTGCCCGCGGATGTCGGCGGCACTGACAACGCCGCGCCGAACCTGATGAGCATCACGCTCCAGGTCAACGGCCGCGCCCACCCGATCACGGTCGACACCCGCACCACGGTGCTCGACGCGTTGCGCGAAACGCTGGCGCTGAAGGGCACGAAGAAGGGCTGCGACCACGGCCAGTGCGGCGCCTGCACGATGTTGATCGACGGCCGCCGCACCAACGCCTGCCTGACCCTGGCGGTGATGCACGAAGGCCAGGCGATCACCACCATCGAAGGCCTGTCGAACGGCGACGCGCTGCACCCGATGCAGGCCGCCTTCCTGAAGCACGACGGCTTCCAGTGCGGCTACTGCACGCCGGGGCAGATCTGCTCGTCTGTCGGCATGCTGAACGAGGCGCGCATGGGCATGCCCAGCCATGTGACCCGCGATCTGGAGGGTGCGCCCGCCGCGCCCAGCGATGAAGAGATCCGCGAACGCATGAGCGGCAACCTGTGCCGCTGCAGCGCCTACCCGAACATCGTTGCCGCGATCCGCGACATGGCCGGAGCGCGCGCATGAAAACCTTCAGCTACGAACGCGCCGCGTCGCCCCAGGCCGCTGCGGCGGCGGCCCTTGCGCGGCCCGGCGCGAAGTTCATCGCCGGCGGCACCAACCTGCTCGACCTGATGAAGCTCGAAGTCGAAACCCCGCAGCACCTGATCGACATCACCCGCCTCGGCCTCGACACGCTGGAGCCGACCGCCGACGGCGGCCTGCGCATCGGCGCGATGGTTCGCAATTCCGACCTCGCTGCCGATGTGCGCGTGCGCAAGGGTTATGCGGTGCTGAGCCGCGCGCTGCTCAGCGGCGCCTCGGGCCAGTTGCGCAACAAGGCGACGACCGGCGGCAACCTGCTGCAGCGCACCCGTTGCTACTACTTCTACGACACCTCGAAACCCTGCAACAAGCGCGCGCCGGGTTCGGGCTGCTCGGCGCTGCAAGGCTACAACCGGCTGCACGCGGTGCTCGGCACCAGCGACCAGTGCATCGCCACCCACCCGTCCGACATGGCGGTGGCGATGCGGCTGCTCGATGCGAGCGTCTAGACGATCGCGCCGAACGGCGCCAAACGCGTGATTCCGATCGCCGACTTCCACCGCCTGCCGGATGCCACGCCGCACGTCGAGACCACGCTGCAAGCCGGCGAGATGATCACCGCCGTGACCTTGCCGCCGCCGCTGCCGGGCCGGCACTTCTACCGCAAGGTGCGGGACCGGGCCTCGTATGCATTCGCGCTGGTGTCGGTGGCGGCGATCGTCGATGCGCCGAACGGCCGCGTCAAGTCGGCGCGGCTGGCCTTCGGCGGCCTGGCGCACAAGCCGTGGCGGGTGGCGGCGGCCGAGGCCGGGCTGGCCGGCGCGAGCCTCGGCGACGCCGCCGCGAAGCGCGCCGCCGACACCGTGCTGGTTGGCGCGCGCGGCTTCGGCCACAACGATTTCAAGATCCCGCTGCTGCGCCGCACCCTGCGCGCAGTGCTGACCGAAACCTGAAGGAGCCGCGACCATGCAGATGAACGCCCCCGCGCCGCGCAACCCGATCGACGAGAACCGGCAAGGGCTGATCGGCAAGCCGATCGATCGCGTCGACGGCCGGCTGAAGGTGATGGGCCTAGCGCCGTATGCCCACGAAGTGCAGGAAGGCGGGCCGCCGGCCTACGGCTTCATCGTTGAGGCGACCATCGCAACGGGGTTGATTGCCGAGATCGACACCACGGCCGCTGAGCGCGCTTCCGGCGTGCTGCTGGTACTCACCCACCGGAATGCGCCCGCGCAGGGCGCCTGGGGGCCGCTGGAGGCCAAGGATCGGTATGCGCGCGCGTCGCCCCAGCTCGTCAGCCCGCGCATCGAACATTACGGCCAGGCGGTGGCCTTCGTGGTGGCCACCAGCTTCGAGCAGGCGCGGTCGGCATCGCGGCTGATCAGGGTGCGCTACGCGCCGAAGCCGGGCGAGTACGAGCTGGCGCCGAACCTGGACAAGGCCGAGATCCCGGCCGACCAGTTCGGCCAGAAGACCGACAACGCGGTCGGCGAGTTCGGGCCGGCCTTCGCGGCCGCGCCGGTGAAGATCGACGCCACCTTCACGACGCCATTCCACATCCACGCCCAGATGGAGCCGCACGCCACGCTGGCCTACTGGAGAGACGGCCGGGTCATCATCCACTGCGCGTCTCAGTTGCTGGAAAGCGCGCAGAACGCGGTCGCGGCGACGCTGAAGATCGCGCCATCAAAGGTTCGCATCGTGAGCCGCTACATCGGCGGCGGCTTCGGCGGCAAGCTGCCGATCTACGGCGATGTGATGCTGTCGGCGATGGCATCGCGCCAGCTGAAGCGGCCGGTCAAGACGGCGTTGACGCGCCAGCAGATGTTTCACTTCACGACCCACCGCAGCGACACGATCCAGCGCCTGCGCCTCGGCGCAACACCCGACGGCAAGCTCACCGCCATCGGCCACGAGACCTGGTCGCACAGCGCGCGCTTCGACAACTTCTTCGAGAACGCCAGCACGCAGACGCGCTCGCTGTACGCCGCGCCGAACCGGCTGACGACGCACCGCTCGGTCAAGCTCGATCTGCCGATCTCCGATTCGACGCGCGCCCCGGGCGAGTCGGTCGGCATGCTGGCGCTGGAAGGCGCAATGGACGAGCTGGCCGAAAAGCTCGGCCTCGACCCGATCGAGCTGCGGCTGCGCAACGAGCCGCCCATGGACCCGGAACTCGGCGTGCCCTACTCGACCCGCCAGCTCGTCGGGTGTCTGCGCGAAGGCGCGGCGCGCTTCGGCTGGGATAAGCGCCAGGCCAAGCCCGGTGCCACACCACAGGGCCGCTGGATGATCGGCATGGGTGTGGCCGCCGCGACCCGCGGCAACCTGCTGATGCCGTCGAAGTGCACGGTCTCGATTGATCGCCAGGGCGTGCTCACGGCGCGCATGTCGATGACCGACATCGGCACGGGAAGCTACACCGTGTTCACGCAGATCGCGGCCGAAATGCTCGGCCTGCCGATCGAGCGGGTGCACATCGAACTCGGCGACAGCGACTTCCCAGAAACGCCCGGTTCCGGCGGTTCCTGGGGCGCGGCCAGCGCCGGCTCGGGCCTGTTCGACGCCTGCATGCAGTTGCGCGAGGCGCTTGCCGCGAAGCTCGGCGTTCCGGTGCTTGACGCGGTGTTCGCTGACGGCCGGGTGTCGGGTGCAGGCCGCGGCGAAACGCTCGGCGCACTGGCCGGCACGCTCGGCCTCGAAGCCAGCGGCGAGATCAAGCCGGGCAGCATGAGCAAGGCGTTTTCGCAGCAGGCTTACGGTGCCCACTTTGCCGAGGTGGCGGTCGACATCGACACCGGCGAGATCCGGCTGCGGCGCATGCTCGGCGTTTTCGCGGCCGGCCGCGTCCTGAACCAGAAGCTGGCGCAGAGCCAGGCGGTGGGCGCAATGATCTGGGGCGTGGGCTCGGCCCTGCACGAAGACGCGGTGATCGACCCGAGGCATGGCCACTTCGTCAACCACGACCTGGCCGAATACCGCGTGCCGTCGCATGCCGACATCCCGGCCATCGAGGCCCACTTTCTTCAGGAAGTGGACGACAAGACCAATCCACTGAAGATCAAGGGCGTCGGCGAGCTGGGGATTTGCGGCGCCGGCGCGGCGATTGCGAACGCCGTCTACAACGCCTGCGGGGTGCGGATTCGCAGCTTCCCGCTGACGCTCGACAAGGTCATCGCGGGCCTCGACGCAAACGCTTGATTGGGTCGGCTCCGCCCGCCTCCCGCACGCGAGAGGCGGGCGAAGAAAATCTAGTCCCAATACCCTTCGCGGCCATACGCGTCGTGCAGCCGCTTCTCGTAGCCCCGGTCCACCGCCGAGGCCTCGTCGTACTCCGGACTGTTCTTCACCTGGTCCCGCGTCAGCGTGGTGTAGACAGTCTTGTCGGCCCAGTCGATGCTGGCAATCCACTTCGTTGCCAGCAGCACCTTCTTGCCGCCCGGCCACCAGTTGCGGGTGTCCACCACCAGGTAGCGGATGGCCCAGGATTCATCGTCGAAGATGAAGTCCTTCACATGGCCGATGCTGTCGTCGCTGGCCTGGATGTCATAGCCGGTGACGGCCGCGCTGCTGCGCAGGTGCACGTCCTCGGGCAGCACGTCTTTTTCGCGCTCTGCCAGCACGGCTTCACTTTCGATCGAGCTGGGCAACGGCGGCGGCAGCATCGGCATCGCGCTCATTGCCCACAGGTCGGCACCGCCCCAATATTCCGGGTAGGCGTAGTAGCTCAAGTACTCGCGCTCGTGGCGGCGCGACACCGGCTGGTGCGTGTCGGTCACCGGGCTGTCGGTGACCTGCTGGCGGGTCAGCGCCACGTCGACGTTCTTCACACTGCCCACCGGCTGCTTTACCGCGTACGGCGAGATCAGCACCTCGCGCCCTGCGAGCCAGGTGCCGGTGTCGACGACGAGGTAGCGGATCGCCCAGCCCTCGTCGTCGAAGTAGGCCTGGCGGATGTGGCCGATCGGGCCATCGGTGGCGCTGAGGGTCGAACTGGTGAGATGGCTGAGGCTATTCAACATGGCGGTCTCCTGATCGGGTCGGGGGTGGCCCGAGCTTGCGGCCGAGCGGCACCGCAGCGTGTAGGACATCTCGCCATCCGGTGGCAGGGCGCGCCGCCACGTCTGCGGCGCGGCGGGGCTCGGAACCTGCATCGGCTCGACGTAGGAAACATCCTGCCGGCGCTGGTGAGGCCGGCCGATGCCATCGGTGCGCGGCGCGGCCTACGCTGCGAGCGCGGCACCCACCCACGAAGGAGAACCCCATGAACGAAAGCACCGAACGTGAGACTGGCAAGGAGCAGCGCGAAGCGCTCGAGGAATCGGAAAAGCAGGCCGCGCGCAAGCAGCCGCAGAACTTTAAGGACAAGGCGACCGATGAGAAGCAGGTCGAGATCGGCCCCGACCTGACCGACGCGCCGATCAAGGGCATCGACCCGGCCTGAGGCGGACAACGCCTGGCTTCACAGCGGTGGCCGACTCAGGTCCGAAACCCTCGTCACATACATCCGGCCGCGGATGCATAGCGGTGTGCTGCCACAAAAAAAACCCGGATCGCTCCGGGCTTTTTTATGGAACCCCGAAGGGCTCCGGTCGGCTCGATGAGCCTGGCGCTCAGATCTTGCGACGACGCGCGACGAAGCCGACTGCGCCCAGACCTGCCAACAGCAAGGCGTAGGTCTCGGGTTC